>DATNBP010000049.1:0-7686 GCA_035572015.1 Puia sp.
ACGAACCGCCCCTTCTACTTCCAGGATATCCGCGTCGATCCTCAGAATGAAAACCGCATCTACAATATCCACGACCAGGTAGAGGTCAGCGAAGACGGAGGCAGGACATTCACCACCCTGATCCCTTATTCCGGTATTCACCCGGATCACCATGCCTGGTGGATACATCCAAAGAACGGGAGCTTTATGATAGACGGCAATGATGGCGGCATCGGAATCACGCATGACCGCGGCAAGAACTGGAGCTTTGACGATAAGATCCCCGTCGGTCAATTCTATCACATCAACGTGGACAATGAAATGCCGTATCATGTAATGGGCGGCATGCAGGACAACGGCAGCTGGCACGGACCGGCCTACACCTGGATCAACGGCGGTATCCGAAACGATTATTGGGATAATATCGGTGGCGGCGATGGCTTTGACGTCATGCCCGACGCCGAAGACGCAAGCTGGGTATACAGCGAAAGCCAGGGAGGGTTTGTAGAGCGCCGCAACTGGAAGACAGGCGAGAACTGGTTCGTGAAGCCGCCGTCCCTTGATCCCAACCTGCTGCTGCGGTTCAACTGGAATACCGCAATGGCGCAGGACCCGTTTGACAAGAAGACAATTTATATCGGCAGCCAGTTTCTGCACAGGAGCGTCGACAAAGGAATCAGTTGGGAAGCTGTCTCACCCGATCTCACGACAAATGATACGACGGAGATCAAAGCATTTCAGAATACCGGCGGCCTGACCCTTGACATTACCGGGGCGGAGACCCACTGTACCATCCTTACGATCTCTCCTTCTGCAAAACAGCGGGGCGTTATCTGGGTCGGAACGGATGATGGCAACGTACAATTGACAAAAGACGGCGGTAAGACCTGGGAAAATTTCCGCGGCAAAATTCCCGGTTTGCCTGTAGGTTGCTGGGTGCCCCAAATAACAGCATCCCGCTACAATGCCGGCGAAGCCTTTGTCGTGGCCAACGACTATCGGCGTGGAGATTTCCGGCCATATATTTATCGCACAACCGACTTTGGAAAAACCTGGAAAAGGATGGTGGACGAGACCAAAGTAAGGGGGTATGGGCTTTGTATGATCGAGGATCCCGTCGAACCCAACCTGGTCTTTGTGGGGACCGAGAACGGCCTATGGATCAGTTTCGACAACGGTTCAACATTCCAGCAATGGAAGAACGGCTATCCCTCGGTTTCTACTTACGACCTCGCCATCCAGGAAAGGGAGGCCGACCTGGTGGTCGCGACTTTCGGGAGATCCCTGTGGTTGTTCGACGATATCCGCCCGTTTAGAAAGATAGCAGCTGCCCGGGGAACCGCCATCACCGATCCGATCACCGTCTTTCCGTCGCCTGAAGCGTATGAGGCGCAGTTCAGATCCGCTACGGGATATGAATGGAGCGTAGATGGCTTATATGAAGCTGAAAACAGGAAACGGGGAGCCGAAATCTCCTTCTTTATCAACAAACCGAAGGAATCCCGTCAACCCGCGTCCGCGGCGCATCCCGAAGGCAAAAAGGGTGACAGCGCCTGGGCGAAGATCTATGACGGCAAAAATGAGTTAATACGGACCCTGCACTGGAAGGTCGATTCCGGTTTCAACCGGGAATATTGGGGGATGGAAGAAAAAGGCGTACGGCAACCGGGATCACCGAAACCGAAACCCGGTGCACCCGAGCCCGGAGGCTTTCCCGTTATGCCCGGAGTCTATAAGGTAGTGGTTAGTTATTCCGGATCGGCCGATTCAACCCGCGTGGCGGTATACGACGATCCGAGACTGGGCGACCGGACCGAGGTCCGTTTGGCGCAGCGGGCCATGTACGACCGCCTGCGAAAGTCGGCCGATAAGTTGACCGAGGGGTTGGACCGGTTGACCGAGACCGACGAGATTTGCGCAAAAATCCAAACTGAATTACATGATATTGAAGGAAAGGATGCCGATTCGCTGAGGAAGATGACCACCAAAATGGTAGATGCCATCAAGTCGGTCCGCGAATCGATAACCGGCAAAACGTCGGATCGGCAGGGGCTTTCCAGAAATCCGTTCGAAGTAACGGCGATGTCGCAATTGCGGGAAGCCCAGCAATCCATCGGAAGCAAAATGGCAGTGCCGGGAAAACAGGAAGAGACGATGGTCTCCAACGCGGAAAAAGCGGTGGCAGAAGCCGTTCAAAGGATCAATGGATTTATCGACGGCAAATGGAAAGAGTACCGGAGCCTGGTGGAAGCGACAAAGGTCAATTTATTCAAGGATTACCGGCCGATCCAGTAACACTAAAAGCCGAAGATCATGGCCTGTTACGCCATTGCATTTACCCTGCCCTCAGCCGCACTATCCGAAGGTAATCCAACATTGCCTCGTTGATGTCGCCGTTCATATTCTGATTTTGCGGCTCATACGCGAATTGGAGAAAATGCATGCCCTTCGATAGATAGACCCGGACGGTATTGGAAAACCCCCACTTGCTCCAATCCTCCCCGCGTTGGGGCAAAACGATCGTCCCCAAAAAGGAACCTTTTTCGCGCAAGCTTCGGATAGCGCATTTATTACTGGTATTGACGGGACCATTCCCATTGGCATACCGCAAGTCAAGCGCATAGACACCCGCCTCGGCGATCTTCACCGGTATCGTCAGCTTCCGGTTGATCGTCCTGGTGGTCTCTACAAAACCTTTACCCGAAAACCCCTTATAGGGCAGCACGGCCGGAGGTGCAAAATCCTCGATTTCATACCGCTGAACGCAGACGCCCGTCGTCACCGGCTCACTGGCAAAAGAGGCGACCTCCGCCGAGTCCAACGCTACGACCTGCCACTCCGCATAAGCACTGCCCGAAATAGCCAATCGGGTTTCGGTAAGCTCGGAAAAGATCCTCCCATTTTTCAATACCCGGTAATTGACCGCGCCCACGATAGGATCCCAGCGCAAATAACCCGCGCGATAGACAGCCGCGGGAGTGGCAGGCGAAATATAATTGCGTACACGCCTCACGCCCTCAGCCGGAAATCGATGCCCCCCCATGACGATCCTCACGGTATGATGACCGGTCAAACTGGCCGGAATGGCGGCCGAAGACATCTTTCGGCCATCCAGGTAAAACGCTTCCACCCTGTCGCCATAGCCTTCTTCCGAAACATCGAGCACCGCGCCCCTGTAAGCAAAATTCGTGAGCGAACGCAGGCCCCCCAACATCCGTGGGACAAAAGGACGAAATAGCAGCGAGTCGGGTTGAAACCGAATTCCAAAAAGGATCTTATGGACAAGACTGATGTTCCCCGCTAAGCTCCACAACATATTGTCGGAATTGATCTGCGTTGATGCGAAATCCCCATTGTCTGCCGTAAAATTCTCCTTATTGGTGAGAAAAAGCGCTGCAGGACGATATACCATAGCAATGGCCTCCATCACGGACTGCTCATTGTCCGCCCTGGCGGAAGCCTGCCCCCAAAACGATTCCACGAAGGGCCAGACGGCGTTGTTATGATAAGGAGGGATACCCGGTATCTGCGGGTAGATGCAGGGGA
Source organism: Puia sp. (assembly GCA_035572015.1). Taxonomy (GTDB): domain Bacteria; phylum Bacteroidota; class Bacteroidia; order Chitinophagales; family Chitinophagaceae; genus Puia. Next base: position 3,526 of record DATNBP010000049.1, read on the forward strand.
TGCCAAAGTCGGTAACGGGCATCCGCGAAACGATTCTCCGCTGTTTCTTTCGATCGGCTATATCAAATAGAATGCACAACGCCTCACCAAGGCCCTCGGCCCGGCCCGATACGATCTCATAATCTCGTCCATACCGGTATTGCGCATAGAACCCCTTGTCTTCCTGCCACAAATAGCGATTGATGCCCGCCTTTATCCTCAAGGCAATGGACTTGTACTTTTGCGCTGCTTCCGGATGATGCAACAATACAGCCATCCGCGAGAGCACTAGGTTCGCCTGGTAATGGACGGCATTGGTACCCAGGCATTCCGAAGCATAGATATCCGCCGGTTGCATCCAGGCGGGATAAGTCTGTTCCCGCCAATCCAAAAAAGACGACTCCCCTCTCACCAGTCCCGTTTCCCTGTCATAACTATTCAACAGATCGTCTTCGACGGAATTCCTGATGATCCTATAGGATTGTTCCAGCCATCCTTTGTCCCCCGTCGCTTCATATACTTCCCAGGCGGCCACTGCCCAGATCATGCGGTCGGAAGAAACCGGATAGGCGCCGCCGGTTCCCGTATCCTGAATAATTTTTTTATGCGAATTTACTTTTCGCATCAGACTATTCATGGCTACCCGCGGTTGCAGATAGGCCATGCTCAAAATGATGCTGTAACTGATATCCCGCGTCCATACCCCGGACCACAATTTCCCCGTCCGGAACGTACTGTCCGGCTCGACCGCCTTGATCATTTCTTCGAGCGCCAGATTATACACGGCGTCGGAGATCGGGTAGCTGGAATGATATTGGGGAAAAGCGGCGATATCCTTATCCAGTTTCCAGATTGAAACCTTTTTGACGTCGTCATTCGCTTTATTCAGGACCAACGTCGTTTCAAATATGCCGTCCCCGTCGACGTCCTGCAAACGAAGATCCGGATGATCCACCAGGTGATCGAATTCCCACGTCAGCGGCGGTGCATCCCCGGCTATATAAACACCCTTGAAATCCTTTTTATACAGCCTTTCGCCATTATAGAGCGTATAGTAACCCCTGGAATCGAACCCCGCCAAAACCTTTCGCAGATCCAGCCGCACTTTTAATGTCGCCCCCGGCTGCAGATACAGCGGATGAACCGTCGATGTGTCCTGGTAAGACTCGCCGAATCGGATCACGGGCGTTTCGTTCGTCAACCCCGTACAGTAAAAATAATCGTCGTTTCCGGACTTCTTTTCATTGTCCAGCCCATTTATGCTGAATTTGAAGGCTATTCTTGACGATCGGTAGGGATTACCGGGACTGCGGTAGTCCGATCGCAATTCGGAATCCGATATGGCAACGCCGGCAAAAGGATATTGGGTAACGCTATCGGCATAGAGCCGAAAACGCCCCGCGGAGAAAATTGCCCGGGTGTCTTGTGCACTCGCCCGCTGGCAGGCTGTCAGCAGGAACAAGCCGATAAAAAGCAATCGGTGTTTCATCGGATAGGGATTATTGATATTCCGCTACCACCATATCCCAATACTGAAGAGACGGTAACGTAAAAGAAATAGAATTCCCCGAACTGGAAAAGGAGAGCTGTTTGGCAACCCCGCCATCTGCATCCGGTGTGGCATACCACAGCTTCTTCACCGGCCTGGAAGCCGTAAAAATCAGGACCGCATTAAGGAGTGTATTCGGCGTGCGCTGGTTGGCATTGGCATCTCTCCAATCGAAAATGTTCGCACTGGCCAGATTGATCAACTGGATGACTTCCCTGCCGCCCATGTCCTTACCCACCATCGAAACGGCGCCCGGCTGCGGCGGCCAGTTGCTTAGCACTACTTTTCCATCTGCGGAGATAAGATCCGGCTGATTCAACCTTCCCCCAACCTGCAACAGGTCCTCATAAGCCGTTAGAAAATCATAATAGTGAACGATGGCCCGTTGCAAATCCGGCTTCATCTGCAGATTATTGTTTGGAAAATATTCCTTGCACAACATATGGTCGCCGAGCTCGAGGTGCGATCCCCCAAAAGAAAAAATAACCGCATCGGCCAGTAGCACGCCGGGCGTGTTGAAATATCCAGGACTGCCGGCGATATTATAATCCATATAGGCGGCCAGCACCGTCTTTTTCGTATGGTTTGCCCATTGGTCATTCTGCTGAATGATCGTCGCCAGGTCCTTGAAACCTTCATCCGGCGGCCACACCTCCGAGTATAAGAAGTCGACTGGGGCCCGGGCGATACTCACCTGCTGTCCAAATTGGCTGACGGCATTCATCACCAGGCGCCTGGACGGCGCCAGGGCCTTCATGCGCTGCAGAAAAGACAGAAAGGTCTGATCCAGGCTGATCGGGTTGCCGGCATAATTATACAGCGGTTTGTTCAGGTTTCCCATCTGGTCCACCTGGTAACCATCGAAGGAATAGACTGCAAAGGCATCGTTCGTCCTCGCGGCGATATAATTCTGCCAGTCCGGGTTGGAAGGATCCACCAGGTTTAGATTGCTCTTAAAAGGCGGCATCGGTAAGGGCACCACTTCTTTGTTCATATGCAGCTGATCCGTATACATGTACCATCGATCAGCAACGCCATCCGCGGCAGCATCGTCCAAAGCGCCATAGCACAGATTATAGGACATGGTCTTTATACCGTGGGCATGCGCCGCGGCAATGTAATAGCGCACCGTGGCGGCATAATTGTCCCTGTTGGCGATGTCCTTCCACACCGGCGACGGACTAGCCACAGTACCAGCCAACGGCAGGTGATGTTTATATTCCCAGTCCTGAAATTGGATACCGTTCAGGTGCAGCCGATTAATACTGCCGATGACGGAATCCATATGGGCATCGGTAAACTGTCCAAAGGAAGACAGAAAACCATACCGCGGAAAACGGTACCAGTCGGAGGAAACGTCAACGGCGATGCTTCCGTGAATCTTTTCAACACCGTCCACCACTGAGCAGACATCCACCATGTACCCGGTAAAATCAGTGGCAGGCGCGGTCCATTGCCAGGTCTGACCCGATGCCTGCACTTCGAGAAGGGTCGAGTCCAAACTCCTGTACCTGATCTTCGCCGTGACCGGCAACGCCTTATCGGCCGTGAACGTCACCACATCCCCGGGATGATAGCAAGCCTTGTCCGTCGAAAGTACCACAAGCGTATCGCCGGGTGCGCGGGCGGGAGAAGCAACCTGCGCTCCACTCTTGCTGCAACCGCTGCACAAAGAGACCGTTATCAAATGACCAATAAGCAATAAATTCATACCAATAGGATTAAACGACATTATTGTTGCCGGATTGATATAGTCTCATACAACTGATTCAATGTCACTTTATAGTTGCCGGCGACGGAAATATACCATTTAAAGTCATTTGCATCGGCCGGGTTCTGATGCACCGGAACAAATGGCGCGAGCGTATCCGTGATCGGCGGATGGTTGGTCTCGGGCCGGAAATAGGCACAGTTGAAATTACCCGTCGTCACCGGAATCTTGAATTCTCCGACGGTCAGCGGTCCCGTATAGGTGAACGTGTAGGGGTCGCCCGGCGTCGGGGTCATCACCTGCGGAGCATTGATATTCCAACCCGCCGGGGTAGCGTCCCCTACCATCCACAACCGGGTATAGGGCGTGAAGGGCAGTATCTGGATGGAATTGTCGCCGATATTCAGTGCGATCTTATAGGGCCCGGGGTTGGTGATCTTCCATTTATTATCCGGAGGATTCGTCGATCCCAACACCAGCGCCGCCGTCGTATCGGTAATGGAGGGGTCATTGGTCAACGGACGATAATAGTCTGCCCCCCAGTTGCCGGTGGAAGTCGGGATCTTGAATTCGCCGGCAGCCAGGACCTCATTATAATGGAAGACATAGGAGTCGAACGGATCGACCACCATTACATTGGGAGTATTAATATTCCATCCGTTGGGTGTTGCGTCGCCCACGATCCATAACCTGGAATAGAGGGGCAGCGCCGCAGGCGCGTAGGATATGGTGAGAGAGATCAAATTCACCGAGATCGTATATACGCTCGCATTGGAAATGACAAATTGATTGTCCGGAGCGCCGGCGGATTGCCGCAGGATCAGCTTTGTGCTGTCTGCCCCCTCGTCATAGGAAGGCAACAGCGAATCCAGCGTCGTTATGAATTTGAAATGACCCGGAGTCAGGGTGCCCTGATAGTGAA
>DATNBP010000050.1:0-2584 GCA_035572015.1 Puia sp.
ATCACAAAAAAGTGATCAGTTCCTTTGAAGACGAATCGAAGAATGGATCTGATGCGGATATCCGTGGATTTGCGGATAGCACGCTGCACACGCTGCGGATGCACCTGGAAAAGGCTCAACAGTGTGAAAAAATGGAAAAAAAGATGTAATTGATTGATCGAATGCCAACTACCTTACCCGATGAAATTTGATTGGGCCCAGACCCAGTTCAAAGGCGGGCAGGAAGAAATTCCTGCCCGTTTTTTTTATTTTAGCCTGTAACATTGTCATTTACCCTCCGTCATTGAAATAAGCATGTCCATTGAAGTGTTCCAAGCGCGTGTATTGCCCATGAAAGACAAACTGTTCCGGTTTGCCTTCCGGCTGTTGCGCGATACCCGGGAGGCAGAAGATGCGATCCAGGACGTGATGGCTGGCCTCTGGGTGCGGCGGGAAGAGTGGGGAAACTGGAAAAATCTCGAGGCCTATTGCATGACCGCTACCCGGAACAATTGTATTGACAGGATCCGGCGTCAGCGGCACCGGGAGGAGCAGGAAAAGAGGATGCCGCACGACAGCGGCGAGCAGGACCCGTACGAAAAGATCATGTATAAGGAAATGACATACCGTATTCGCCAGTGTATGGCGGCGCTTCCGGAGAACCAGCAACTGGTGATGCATCTCCGCGAAGTAGAGGGGTTCAGCTACAACGAGATCGCCGATTTATTGCAAATGAGCCTCGACCAGGTGAAGGTCAGCCTGTTCAGAGGCCGTAGCACCATAAAAAAAACGATTATAAAAGAGGAGGGCATATGGAATCACGCGAAATAAAGGCGTTGCTCGAACGATACTGGCAGGCGGAGACGTCCCTGGAAGAAGAGGCGCTGCTCGCGTCCTATTTCCGCCTACCGGAGATCGATGCGGACCTGGAACCGGTACGCGAGCTTTTCGCGTGGAAAGAGGAAGAGGGGCGAGTGAGGCCGGGGGCCGATTTCGACCGGCGCCTGCTGGAGCGGATCGGGCGACCCGTATTGAGGCGCGGATGGTTCCAGGCAGCGGCGGCTGCCGCGGTGATACTTGGGGTGGGGGTTAGCCTGCTGATCGCCGTAATGGCGCCTGGCGGCGGGTTGCGGGACGGAAAGGCCGGCGGCGTTGCCCTGGCGCCACAGTCGACGCCGGTTGTGACCAATGACACGTATAACGACCCCCGGCTGGCCTTGGCGGCGGTACAGCATGCCTTGTTGCTGGCGTCGGTGCGGATGAACGAAGGCGAGCATATCACGCAAAAGAGCATAAACCGTTTGCATAAGAGTTGGGAGGTTGCTGCCCGCGACTGACCATTAAATTACAAGTATGATGAATCTATCAAAATTCCGCTCCTGGGCAATCGTGCTGCCGCTGCTCCTGATGAGCAGGGCGGGTTTCGCTCAGGACGACGCCATCGGCAAGTTCTTTAACAAATATGTCGACGACGACCGCTTCTCGGTCGTGACGGTCAGCCCCAGGATGTTCCAACTCCTGGCTAAAGTCGACTGGGACACGGTTGCCCCCGATATAAAGCAGACGGTCTCGAGACTCACCAGCCTGCGGATACTGAGCACGTCGACCACCCCTATGCAGTTCTACAAAGAGGCCCTCGCGAAGATCGACCGGAAGGAATACGAGGAATTGCTTACAGTAAGGAGCAATAAGGACGATGCTCACTTCCTGATCAGGTCCGCTGGGAACAAAGTGCTGGAACTCGTTATGATTGCCGCGAGCGAAGACAGCTTCACCCTGTTGAGCTTCGTCGGCGATATCGATCTGAAAGCACTGTCGCGGTTGTCCGGCGACATCGGTATAAAGGGCATGGAAAATCTAAAAAATGCAAAAAGACCTTAAATGAATCATATGAAAAAGTTATGCATGCCCCTGCTGCTTCTCCTGACAGCAGCCTCTTGCCAGGCGCAGGTCAGTCACCTGGATGCGTTCTATCGCAAATTCGACGCGGCCGGCGGGGAGTCGGCGAAGGGCACGATCAACCTGTCGCTTCTCCTGAATCTCGCGGCGACGGATTCGTCTGACAACTGGCTTGGCAAAGTGACCCTCTGCCGGTTCATGACGCTCGATCCGGAAAAATCACCAAAAGCGGGGGAAGAATGGAGCGAACTGCAACAATCGTTGAAAGAGGATCATTTTGAAGAGCTGATGTCGGCCCGTCACGGCAAGGACAATTTCCGGATGTTGAGTTGCGACCGGTCTGACGGTCAGGAAGACCTTGTATGCATGGCCATGAGCCGGCAGGGTGGAGGCGTCGTATTTCACATCCGTGGCAAATTCTCCGCCTCGGATCGGGAAAAGATCCGGAACGCCTTGCGGGACCGGGAAAGCTAGCGGCGCGGTTCGCCAGATCCTGGCCGGGAAAAAATATATTGCCGAAGCGCGGGATAACTGATCCGGCCGTCCTAAATTAGTGGGTATGAATGCGCTCAATAATTCCCGCAGAAAATTCCTGAAAAAGGCGCTGGTTGCCGGCGCCGGATGGTACATCATTCCACGCCATGTCCTGGGCGGCCGTGGTTACACCGCACCAAGCGACAAACTGCTCATCGGTTCCGTGGGGATC
>DATNBP010000051.1:0-15955 GCA_035572015.1 Puia sp.
ATATTGTCGGCGATGAGGACCGTATGCTGGGTGGGGATGGCATCGTGATCGCCGCCGATGACGAGGGTGGGGCATTTTATCCCGTGTAATTGGTCGAGGGTGATATGCGGCTGGTAAAGGTCGAGGTCGATGATCTTCAGCTCATTCTTATTTTCCGGCGTTTTGGGCAGCCGGCCGAGGCGCAGATGCTCCTGTTCGATCAGGTGAAACACGAAGGGATCGAGGCCGGTGGTATCCGGCCAGAGATTGGCGCCGGTAAAGGCCATTTTTTTGACTTTGTCCGGATGGCGGATCGCGAGCAGGAGCGCGTCAATGCCGCCGTCGCTCCAGCCGACGACATAGCAGGCGCCAAGGTGGAGGGAATCGATCAGGGCGTCGAAGTCATCCACGATCATCTCGAAGCTGAGGGAATCGCCGGGATCGGTCGACTTGCCCTGGGCGCGGGTATCGACCGCGATTACGCGATAAAACGTGGAAAAATAGCCGATCTGGTTACTCATGCTGCTGATGCTCCCGCCATTTCCGTGAAAGAGCAGGAGGGGCTCTCCCTGGCCATAGGATTCGTAGTAGAGACGGATGCCGCGGGTATTGCAATAATGCCCGGCAGCGGCGTTGTTGCCGAATTGCTGGGCATTAGTAAATGCGGTAAAAGTCAAAACGATCGACAGTAACGACAGACAGCGCTTCATGGGAGATGCTTATATTGACGTCAATATAAGCATTTTTGCCTACAGCTTGGTCACCGGCGTCGTCTGCAGGACGCTATTTTGCCCGATCACCTGGACGAAATAGGCGCCCGCAGGATAGCCGCTGATATTCATCGAGATTACCTGGCTGCCGCCCGCCGCCGTCAGGGATTGGAGTACCTGGCCGGTCTGGCTGATCAACCTGACGGAGACACCCGTTCCCGCGTCGCCGACCGAAACGTTGAGGGTCGTGGTTGCGGGTACGGGAAATACCGAGATGCCGGTGACGCGGAACAGGTTGACGGCCTTGATAGCCGAGTAGACAGATCCCCCGTCGTTATTATGGCTGATGAGGCGGTAGTAGTTGACCCCGTTTGCCGGGTTGGCATCCACCAGCGAATAGCTGGTTTCAGCGACACTTGCCTGCAACGTGCCGATTGGGCTGAAATTGACCCCATCGGTGCTGCGCTGGACCTCGAAATTGCTGATCTGGGCTTCATCGGAAGCGGACCAGGAGAGTTGGACGGTTTTATTATTCCGGAGTTCGGCATTGAAATCATACAACACGACCGGCAGGACAAACAGGTTGTCGACGGCGGAGAATTGCGTGAAATTGCTGAACGAGGAGGTAGCGAATTGCGTGGCGACGTTGCCGCTTCCTGTTGCGGGCGCCCAGCCCCAGGTTGTGGTGTATTGGGCGATACCGATCGAGGTGCCCGCGGTCGAGAAGATGCTGCCCTGCAGGGGAACGGCCGGCGCATTCCAGTCCAGTGTCAGCGACGCGGTGCCCGAACCGGCGGTCCGGGCCACGTTCCATACCGCATTGAGCATGTGTGCCAGAACGGAAGCGCTGATGGCCGGGCCATTGGATTGGGCGTTGGTGGTCGCGCCCGTAAAAACATATGCAGTATAGGCGTTGCCGGTATTCGTCCCCGGGTTGACCGAGAACGGGAGGTAATAGCTCGAGGTGCCTATCGGGAAAAAGGTCGAAGTACTGGTCGGCAGGCTGCTGATCTTCATATAGCCCGTGGTCGACACGCCGTTGCCCACGATGACATAGCTCGTGGCCGAGCCGCCGGTCACCGCAACGGCGCCATTAGAAATGGTGATGGGGTCGGCCGATGCGTCGAGCAGACCGCTGGTGAAACTCAATTTATTCGCGACGGTTGTAGGCACGGAGAGAATAACGTGCCCGCTCGTGTTGGCGATATTCAAATTGTAAAAGCTTTCGCTGGCCAGCGATGAGGAACTGATCACCTGCGGGACCGAACCGGAAAAAGTCACCGTGTTTGTCGATTCGACAAAGCCGCCTTCGTCGTCAAACGCGAAGGTGCCGTTGTTGCTCATGATGTTCACGACGGGAAACCCGGAGGCGTCAAAGGTCATGTTGGAGTTGACGTGCAGGCTGAGCATATTGATATTCCCGTTCTTGTAGGCGGAGACGTTCTTGGCGACACCCGCTTCGAAGTCAATGTTCGGATAGTTGGTAGCCGGTTCCGGCATAATACCGAAGAAGCTCGCACCAGCCTGCGTGCTGACATAGCCCAGCTGGACGGTACCGCCAGTGACGGAATACAGGCTAGCGGCCACGTTGGCGCCTCCCATATCGAGGTCCTCGATATTCGCGTTGCAGGCGTCCTGCAGGATGATCAGGCCGGCGGACATAAAGGTCTTTCCACCCACATTGTCCGCCAACTGGAAAGTGATCCATTTCGAGTAACCGTTCCGGGCTGTGACGATGGTCCCGCCCGTCATATGGAAGTCGATGTAGTCGGTATTGTTGACGGCGTTGAAACCAGCGCCGATGTTGAGGGTCCCGCTCGAAACATACAATTGAGGCGTACCTCCGTTCACGGTATACCTGAAGTCCTGACCGGAGTTGGTGGATTGCCCGATCTGCACGTTGACGATGCCCCCGTTGATAAAGAGTTCGCCCGATAAAAGGACATTGTTCGTGGTGCCTTTCTTTGCCAGGTTCATGGTACCGGCGTCGGATTCGATCACCACGCCGTACGGTATGGTCAGCGCAGTCGTGGACCCGCTGTTGTAGGCGTCACCCAGCGTTCCTGTGTTATCCATTTTCCAGGTTCCCCTGGTGAAAGTGAAATAGTATTTACCGCTGGAATTGATCCCGGTAATAAAATTGGCGTCCTGGACGTCCAGCGTAGTTGCGGTCGAGCCCATGTTCATGACGACGGTGGCGGCGACGGTGTAGGTTCCGCCGCCCGAAATGACCGAATTGGCCGCGCCGTTGAAAGTAAGGGTTGATCCCCCTTGTGCCAGGAACGAACCGGCATTGGTGAAGTTGCCACCAACACTCAACGACATGTTCGAGTTGATATGGAGCGCGCCCAGCAGCGCCACGTTTACGCTTGCACAGACGTCGCCGACCGCCGTGACCGTTATGGTGATCCCGGCCGGGATGATGACGTTGTCCGTAGCCGTAGGCGCCGCACCCGTCGACCAGTTGGTACCGGTCTCCCAGAGTCCCGAAGCGAGGGCAGTATTGTTACCCGCCACAGCGACCGCCGAGCGGAGCATTATTAAGCAAATTAATACGGTTGCTTGGTAGAGGTGGTTTTTACGCATGGATAAAGTATTACGTAGCCTAGTACAAACGAATAATGGTCCAACTTTATTTCCTGTGATTGTCAATAAGTTATACTAGATAGGACGCGAGAAATTTTCCAATTTTGGCTATGCATTTCCCAAAATTGGAGGTATAGAAGAATACCCCTAAAGTATGGTCATAGGTTTTGCAGCTTCAGCTCATCCACCGCGTGATTGGCGGCGCGGGCGGTGATGGCCATAAAGGTGAGGGATGGGTTCTGGTTACCTGTGGAAGCCATGCAGGCGCCATCGGTGACAAAGACGTTCTTGCAGGCATGGAGCTGGTTCCATTCGTTGAGCATCGATGTTTTTGGGTCGCGGCCCATGCGGCAACCGCCCACCTCATGGATGTCGAGGCCCGGGTTCTGATGATTGTCCGCTCCGGAGATATTCTTGCAGCCGCCTGCTTCCAGCATTTCGGCGCCGCGCGCAAGAAAGTCGGCGCACATGCGGGCGTCGTTATCATCATAGCCAACGGAAGTAACGAGTTGTGGGATCCCCCACTGGTCTTTGTGGTCGGGGCTGAGCCGGACGTGATTCTCGAATTTCGGAATGGTTTCGCCCTGCATTCCCATCGAGACAAACCAACTGCCGGGCGCCGAAAGACCGTCCTTGAAGGCTTTGCCGACGCCGTCCCGGTAATCGCCTTGCTCCCAGCCGGCGCGCCCGGCGCCGAAATAGGCCATATAACCGCGCCGGAAGCCCAGGCCCTCGTCGCGGAACACATTACGGAACGCCGGGATAAAGACTTCCGTCGGCCGCCGGCCGTAGTAGTATTTATCTTCGAAACCTTCAATCCCGGCGTTGATGGAACCCCGGTAATTGTGAAACGCGATATAATGACCGAGGATGCCGTTGTCGTTCCCCAGCCCGTTCGGAAAACGCCGGGATTTGGAATTCAGCAAGATCAGATTGGTATTGAGACAGGCCGCATTGACAAAAATGACCCGTGCGAAATATTCGGTCGATTGGTTGGTGCGGGCGTCGATCACGCGGACCCCGCTTGCCTTGCCCTTCACCTCGTCATAGATGATGGAATGCACGACGCTAAAAGGTTGCAAGGTCAGGTTGCCCGTTTTTTCGGCCCACGGTATCGTCGAGGAGTTGGAGCTGAAGTAGCCGCCGAAGGGACAGCCGCGTTCGCACATGTTGCGGGCCTGGCATTGACCGCGGCCCTGTGCGAGATGGATCGGGTTGGGCTTTGTGAGATGGGCACACCGGCCGATGATCACCGGGCGGTTCGGGAACCGGGCCCGGATCCCTTCGCGGATATGTTCCTCGACGCAGTTGAGTTCCCAGGGCGGCAAAAATTCCCCGTCCGGCAAGTTGGGAAGGCCGTCCATATTTCCACTAATGCCGACAAAACGTTCCACATGGCTATACCACGGCGCCAGGTCCTTGTAACCGATCGGCCATTGAATGCCGGTCCCGTCCCTGGCCGGCCCTTCGAATTCATACTCGCTCCAGCGCTGCGTCTGGCGGGCCCAAAGCAGCGATTTGCCGCCGACCTGGTAGCCGCGGATCCAATCGAAGGGCTTCTCCTGGATGTACGGATGGAATTTATCCGGAACGAAGAAATGCTGAGAAGTTTCGTTATATGCGTAGCATTTGCTGACAACGGGGTTGTCCTTCAGCTTGGCGAGGGGCATGGCGCCGCGATGCGGGAATCCCCAACGCGGCGTGGTAGCGGTCGGATAATCTTTGATGTGCCGGACCTGGCGGCCGCGCTCCAGCACGAGCGTGTTCAGGCCATGATCGCATAATTCCTTGGCCGCCCAGCCTCCGCTGATCCCGGACCCGATGACAATTGCGTCGTAGGTATTCATGTGGTAAAAGGTAAAGAAGTATTAAATTAGGTTAAAGTTTGATTGCCATGAAAAGAATTTCGTTCGTACTCGGGGCGCTATTGATCCTGGGCGGGGCATGGAGTACGCGGCGTGAGGCCGCGGGAGTTGGGTCCGCTGCAGCCGCGGGGATGCTGGACTGGGACAAGATCAAGGTGGAAGGCGGATTGATCTCGGGGGGCGCCGACGCGAAGGGGGATGTCCATTTTTTTAAAGGAGTGCCCTTTGCAGCGCCGCCCGTCGGACCATTGAGGTGGCGCGAGCCGCAGCCGGTCGTGCCATGGAGGGGCATACGCAACTGCGACCAGTACGGGGCCAGCCCGATGCAGGGGAAACCGGCGCCATTCCTGATGTGGACCAGGGAGTACCTGATCGCGCCGGCGCCGATCAGTGAGGACTGTCTCTATTTGAATGTTTGGACGGGCGCGCGGACGACGAAGGAGAAGCGCCCGGTCCTTGTCTGGATCTATGGCGGCGGCTTTACCAGCGGCGGGGGAAATGTACCGATCTATGACGGCACGGCGATGGCGCGGAAGGGCGTGGTGTTCGTTTCGGTGAATTACCGGGTCGGCATCTTCGGTTTCTTTGCGCATCCCGGGCTGACGAAGGAATCGGGGCATGGGGCGTCCGGGAATTACGGGCTGATGGACCAGATCGCGGCTTTGAAATGGGTCAGGCAAAATATCGCGGCTTTTGGCGGCGATCCGGCGAACGTCACCATCGCCGGGCAGTCGGCGGGAAGCATGAGTGTAAATTGCCTCGTGGCCTCCCCGTTGGCAAAGGGACTTTTCAAACGGGCGATCGGCGAAAGCGGCGCGAACTTCAGTCGCGAAAATGCATCGCTCGCGGAGGCGGAGGAAGCGGGTCAAAAATTAATGACGAGCCTCGGCGCGACCGACGTGGAGGCGATGCGGGCGATTCCGGCGGCTGACCTGTCGGGAAAGGGACAAGGTTTGCGCGGTGGCCCCATCATCGACGGATATGTGCTGCCCGAGCCGATCGCCGACATTTTCGAGCAACATAAGGAAAACCGGGTGGCCTTGCTGACCGGCTGGAACGAAGACGAAGGTTTCGTTTTCGGCACACCAAAAAAGGCGGCGGATTACCGGCAGGATGTGGAAAAACAATATGGAGCGGATGCCGTGGCCGTATTGAAATATTATCCGGCCACCAACGATTCGATCGCAGGCATCTCGCAGGTGAAGCTATCGCGGGATATGATCTTCGGCCGCCAGAACTATGCGTGGGCCAGGATCGCGAGCGGGCAGGGGCAACGGGTCTTTGTGTACCGGTTCGTGCGGAAACCGCCGACGGCGCCGGGCGGTCATCTTTGGGGAGCGTTCCACACGGCCGAGGTTCCATATGCGTACGACAATCTGCGCTTCGTGCACCGGCCCTGGCAGCCGGTAGACTATAACCTGTCCGATGCCATGTCATCGTACTGGACGAACTTCGTCAAAACGGGTGACCCCAACGGCGCCGGGCTGCCGCGCTGGGAGCCCTTTGTGCCGCCTTCGGACAGGATCATGGTATTTGGAAAGCAGCCGGCGATGGGCGCAATCCCCGACAAACCGGCTTTGGATTTCTGGTTCAGCAAGGTGGTCAGATGAGCGTCATCCCTCATTCATGCCCGATAGTTTTAATGGTATGTCATTAGGGAAGGACCCGTCAAAGATTTAAATATCCGAATCAATGCTTTTTGTTTCGCCGCGAGTGATACAGCGATGCTACTTTCATTGTGAAACCACAACCCAATGGCCTGGACCAGTAGCACTATTCTGCTCATCGATCCTGATGAAACCGCAGCCCGTGAGTTAGCCGACCTGTTAGAAAACCGCGCTCACCCGCCAAAGGTCATGATGGCGTCCGATGTGCGACGCGCGGAACCGATGTTGAGGACGGTGGTGTTCGATTGGATGTTTATCCGGATAATTGTTTGGGACGATTATCAGCGGCTGCGGCCGTTGTTGCCGATGTCGCCGCGCCGGGTCGTCTTTTTGTCGGGGCGTATGGAAAAGTGCACGGCGCATTTGCCGCTGGCGGTCGATAGCCATTTGCGGCCGCCGTTCCGGCCGGGGCATTTGCTGCGAATTTGGAATAAATGGATGGAGCCGCACTTCGTTCCCCGGCCCCTGGATATATTCTTTGTTAAGAGCCGGGCGCGGTTCGAACCGGTCCGCTACGGGGATCTCCGGCAGGTGGATGTGGAGAACGGGAAGTTGCGGCTGCTAACCCGGTACGCGGATTTCGAGGTGAACGGCAGCTTGCAGGGTTTCCAGAACAGGCTGCCGATATCGCTCGCGATGGTGCGGCGGGGTTGCCTGGTCAATGAGTTCTACCAGTTCGACTCAAGGGCGGCTGCGGCGTCGCTTCATGAGTTCCCGCCACGTCGTTAGAATGATGCCCCGGTCCCGCAGCGCCTTGCGGAATGCGGGATTGAGCATGGCCAACATGTCGCCGCGACGGAGGGGGCCGCTGTCGCTGATATGCGCGAAGTGAGCGCCGGAGTTGCTGCAGTGCATGATCATCATCGTCACGCCGGGTTGCAGCGTCGCCAGCGTCTCTATATATTTCGCGGTGCGCCAATTATCCAATCTTTTGTCCGAGGCCGGTGTCGGGTCGGTGGTCGCAAGACTATCCGGCACCTTCCAATCGTAACTGAAATTGTGAAGATCGTCCAGCACCGGGAGACCGGCATCCCAGCAGCTTTTCCCCAATTGCTGCATTTGACGGATGACGGCGTCGGGAAATTTAGTCTCTTCCTGGATAAGTTTATCCGTTCCGCCGGGCAACATGACCGGAATATGGTTGGCGACGCCGAGCTGAATGTATTGCTTCAGAAATGCGGGAGTCGCATACACCGTGCCCATGTGAGTGTCAAGGTGCGTGGGTTCGAAACCCATGCGGCGGGCGCGCCGGAGTTGTTCGCCGATCTCGGTCGCGACCTCTTCGGGCCTGGCATGAGCGACCACCTGTGGCACCGAGGGCCAAAGATTCCCCGTGCTGTCCACAAGACCGGGCACCAGGTTCCCGCCGCTGACAGGCCCCCAGCGATACGCATCCCATTCAGAGGTCAGGGTGAGGTGGAGACCTGCGTCGATAGCGGGATGGTTCCTGAGCCATCCGACAAACTCCGGTACCCACGGACAGGGCATCATGACGCTGACCGATGTTGCCGCGCCGCGGGTGAGGGCCGCGATGGCGCCCTCGTTGGATTCAAGGCTCATACCCGCGTCGTCGACGTGGATGAGAAGGACTACGGCACCCCTGGGATATCCCAGGCGTTCGGCGTAGGTGGAGTCGGTGGCGGGGCGGATCGCGACGATGGACGATTCGAGAGCGGGGCCGGGGACGGTGATCCGCGCGACGGGCCGGTGGATGGACAGGAGAAACGGGAGGAAGAGCAGGCTGAGCCTGGTCAGGCGGTTGTTTGGCATAGCAGCGGTTTGGCAGATGAAATATAGGGCAAAAATCTGTAACTTGTTGCAATCGGTTGTGGCCGGGGTCAACCACGGGGCTTGGCCGGCCGTACGATATGAAGGGCCGATCATGAACTTCGGACTGACCATACTGATTGCTGCAATTGTCTTGCTTCCCGGTCCGGCGGGAGGGCAGATCATCACCACCATCGCGGGAAATCACACGGAAGGGTTCAGCGGCGCCGGCGGCCCGGCGACCAGGGCCGAGATTGGTTTTTTATACGGGGTCGCGGTGGACAAAGCCGGCAATATCTACACGGCCGACCAGGCCAACAACGTGATCTGGAAGGTCGGCGCGGACGGCACGATCAGTCTGTATGCGGGAACGGGTATCCAGGGATACAGCGGTGACGGAGGAGCGGCCGCGAAGGCGCTGCTGTACGCGCCGGCCTGGGTTGGGTTGGATCCCGGCGGTAATCTTTATTTCACGGATCAGCAAGGCATTTATATCCGGAAGGTCAGCGCGCTCGGGATCATTACCACCGTGGCGGGCAATCCCGCGCAACACTTTTCCGGAGGAGACGGGGGACCGTTCGGTGCGGCGACGTTCAATACCATCCGGGGGATCGTGCCGGATGCGTTTGGCAATATCTATATCAGCGACAACAACACGATCCGAAAAGTGGATGCAAGCGGTACCATCACAACGATCGCGGGGACCGGAACAAGCGGCTACAGCGGGGATGGCGGTCCTGCGATCCTCGCGCAACTGAACGAGCCTTACGGGGTCGCCGTCGATAAAAAGGGCGATATCTATATTCCGGACGCCAACAACAATATCGTCCGGATGATCGATCCGTCCGGCATCATCAATACCATCGCCGGCACCAGTCAGTTTGCGGGATATAGCGGCGACGGAGGTCCCGCGGTAGCAGCAAAATTCGATTTCCCCTGGGCGATCGCGGTAGACAACAATGGCAACCTGTATGTCGATGACGAAGGCAACTGGGAGATCAGGAAGATCGACCCATCCGGGACGATCACTGCGTATGGAGGGAGCCACCTCGTCGGATACAGCGGGGATGGCGGACCGGCCACGGAAGCGGAGATATCGTACCCCACAGCCCTCGCCTGCGATCAAAGCGGTAATTTGTACCTGACGGACATTTACAATTATGTCCTGCGGGTCATCAGGCCTTGTGTAGCGGTAGCGGGCACGAGCAATCCCGCGGTGAGCATCGCCACTCCCACCACGACGGTCTGTTCCGGCACGCCGATCCTATTCACAGCCGCCGCCACAGACGGGGGGGCCTCACCATCCTACCAGTGGGAGGTCAACGGTGTACCGGCAGGACCGGACAGCGTGCTTTTCCCCGCCGACTCGCTGGCTGACGGCGATGTCGTGAGCTGTGTGATGACGGCTGCAGGCAGCTGCCGCGCGCCGGTTGCATCCAATCCCATTTCCATGACGGTAAACCCATCGCCGTCGGTGCATGTCCGGACGGATACGGCCATAGCGTTTGGCCAGTCGCTGGTGCTGAGCGCGGTCACAACCGGTCCGGTTGCCGGTTATGCATGGGCCCCCTCCACCGGACTCAATAGCGCAACGGCGGAGGACCCGGTAGCGACACCCGAAGTGACGACGCAGTACAGGTTGACGGTGGATGCAGGCAACGGCTGCTCCGCCTGGGATACCGTGACTGTGGCCGTATACCGGAAATTTCAATTGCCCAATGCCTTCACGCCCAACTCGGATGGCAGGAACGACGTTTTTCGGTTACCCCCGGGCGTTGGAGTCCGGCTGATCAGCCTTATCGTGTACAACAGGATGGGCGAACAGGTTTTCAGGACATCGCAGGCGGACGAGGGTTGGGATGGGACGGCCGGCGGTCTGAAACAGCCGGCGGGGACGTACATCTGGGTGATCGCCTATGAGGATCCGCTGACCGGAAAAAGAATACACTTGAAAGGAACGGTGCTGTTGGTTCGATAGGTTGCCGGCAGTCGCGAAGGCGGCGGGGAGGCAGTCGCGAAGGCGGCGCGGAGGCAGGTTTGGGAGAGCGGGGAGGTGGTAGCCGGGGGGGGCGGGGAGGAGGGTGGGAGGAGGGTGGGAGGAGGTTCACCGTAGGGCGGCACGGGCTTGGGTATTAAATTATAAGTTAATGTATGCCCGCGACCGAACGTGGTGCAATCTTTGAACTATCTTTGAAGAAGCGCATTATACACACTATATAAGGCTGTTGGTCGTTAAAATTGGAATTCGGAAGTCTATGCTGAAAAAAAGAAGTTGGCCGCTGGTCCTGTTGGTTCTGGTCATTGGGTTTGCCGCGCCTGCCCGCAGCTCCGCCCTGCCCGTACGCCCCCTCCCGCAACGTCATTTGCCGCGGCCCCACCCGTTGGCGTCGAAATATGAGAAAATTCTCCACGACGTAGGAGAAATGCTGGCGGAGATCCACTACAGTCCCCGGCCGATCGACGATAGTTTCTCCAGCGAGGTCTTTACCAAATACCTGAATGGCATCGACCCGGAGAAAAAGATCCTGATGGCGTCGGATATCAACTCGTTACGCCGGTTTCAGTACACCATCGACGATGAAATTCTCGGGAAGGCGCCGGTTCAGTTTGCCACTGCGGTCAACGAAGTCTACCGCAGACGGCTCGGGGAGTCGGAGGCGCTCATGAAGGATATCCTGGCGCACCCCTTCGATTTCAGCAAGGATGAGTATGTCGATCTCAACGATGACCGGCTCGCGTTTCCGAAAACCGATGCGGAGCGGAAGGAAGGACTGCGGAAGAGGTTGAAGTTCCTGACGCTCGAAAAATACAGCGAATTGCAGGACCTTGCCGCGGCCAAAAAAGACTCCGCTACGGCTCATGCGAGCGTCGAACAACTGGAGCAGATGGCGCGGCAGAAAGCGCTCCGGAGCATGACCCTCTACTATGCGCGGCTCAAAGTCAAAGCCAATGACAACGACCGCTTTAACGAATTCGTGGAGACGATTGCCCAATGTATGGACCCCCATACGGACTATTTTCCCCCGGTTGAGAAGCGGTCCTTCGATGAAGATATGAGCGGCCGCTTCTTCGGCATCGGCGCTTCGCTGAAGGATGACGACGGCACCATCAAGATCGCCACCCTGCTGACAGGCAGCCCCGCCTGGAAATCCGGGCAGGTCAATGTCGGCGATGCCATCCTCAAGGTGGGGCAGGGTAGCCAGGAGCCGGTGGACCTGACGGGCTTTACGATCCCCGACGCGGTGAAGATCATTCGCGGGACGAAGGGAACAGAGGTGAAACTTACGCTTAAGAAGACCGACGGCGCAATAAAGGTCGTTTCTCTGATCCGTGATGAGATCGTTCAGGATGAGAAATTCGCGCGGAGCGTCATCATCAATTCCGGCAAAGGCAGGATCGGGTATATATACCTGCCGGAGTTCTATGCCGATTTTGAGAACAGCAACGGAAACCGTTGCTATATCGATGTCGCGAAGGAGCTTGTCAAATTGAAGGAAGAAAATGTCGACGGCATCATCATCGACCTCCGGAATAATCCCGGCGGCTCGCTCGGCGACGTAGTTGAAATGGTGGGGCTATTTATCAACCAGGGACCGGTCGTGCAGGTCAAGAACCGCTCGGGCAGGACGATGATCCTCGACGACCATTCGCGCGCGCCGCTGTACAGCGGACCCCTGACCGTTATGGTCAATGAATTCAGCGCCTCCGCCTCCGAGATTTTTGCTGCTGCCATCCAGGATTATAAGAGAGGTATCATCATTGGGAGCACTTCCACTTTTGGCAAAGGGACCGTCCAGCGGCCCTATCCACTGGATGCGTCCTCGATGAATGTGGACAGCGGATTGGGCACGATCAAACTGACGATGGAGAAGTTCTATCGCATCAGCGGCGGCTCGACACAGCTGAAAGGCGTCGCATCTGATATCGTGCTGCCGGATATGTACGAGCATTCCAAGTACCGGGAAAAGGATCAGCCCGACGCTTTGCCATACGACGTTATCGCTCGCGCCAACTATTCCCTCTATAAAGCGGGTTACAATATGGCCAATATTGAGAATGTCAGCAACGCACGGGTGAGGGACGATGAGACCTTCACCCGGATCGGCAAGGATGCGGACTGGCTCGACAAAGAATCAGACAAGCCATATCCGCTGAATATCGACAAATATCGGAAGCGGCAGTTGGAGGTCAAGGACACCGTCTCGCAGCTCGAGAAGCTGAGCAAGCTTCCCCAGCCGATGCGGGTTGCGTTCATGGCGGCAGACAGCAGCAGGTATCTCGGCGACAAGGACAAGGCCGACCGCTACAAAGCCTGGTTGCGGGCGCTGTCCAACGACATCTACGTGAATGAAACGGTGAATGTCGTCGGCGATATGATCAATCAGAAGAATCTGGCGTATTACAAATAGGTCGGGGGGGAAGGGGTCGCCTGGCGCGATCCTCAAGCGCGTCGCGGAGGTTTCCGCCGGGCCGCGATCTCACGTGCGTTGAAAGGGCTTCCGGCCGGGCCGCGATCTCACGTGCGTTGAAAGGGCCTCAGGCCGGGCCGCGATCCTCATTCCACGCGCAAACTTTTAACCGGGTTGGCTGTGCCGGCCCTGACCGCCTGGAAACTCACCGTGAGCAGGGCAACCGCTGCCATCAACAAACCCGCCAGCGCAAACATCCAAGCACTCAGTGTAATGCGGCCATTGGGATAGTTGTCCAGCCATCTGGCCGCCGCGTACCATGCGGCCGGAAATGCGATCAGGATCGCAATGCCGACCAGCTTCAGGAAGTCCGCAGACAGCATGCCCGCCACTGAAACGACCGAAGCCCCCAGCACTTTCCGGATGCCGATCTCCTTCGTCCTCCGCCCGGCGGCCATGACGGACAAACCGAACAATCCGATACAGGAAATGCCGATGGTCAGCAAAGCGCCGAACAGCATGATCTGCTTCCATTTTTCCTCGGCTGCATAGTTCGCATAATTCTGTTGGTCTTTGAACGCGTAGGAATAAGGGCTCATCGGGAACATCGCCCGGAAGGTGTTTTCAATGTGGCGCAAGGCTGCGGCGGACGGCCCTGACCGCAGCTTGATATAGACCATACCGAAAACATTCGCCGGGCGCATGCAGAAGACCTGAGGATCGATCTTCTTTTCGAGGCTTTCAAAATGGTAGTCCTTCACCACCCCGATCACCGTATACTTGGCCGAGTCGCCGAGATCCACCTGCCGGCCGATCGGCCGGGCCCAGCCGGCTGCTTTGGCAAAAGCTTCATTCACGATCACCGACCTGTCGGAATCCGAGGGGAACCGCCCGGAGAAGTTTCTGCCCGCAACAAAAGGTATCTTCAACATCGGTAGAAAAGCTTCATCGACGGTCTCGATCTCGCAGGTGACCGACGAATCGGCCCCGGTCTTTACCGGGTTGCGTCCGCCGCCATCATTTTTCGCCGCCACGCCGAAAATATGCGGATCTTTCATCAGTTGCTCCCCGAATACCTTCGCCTCCTGCCTTGTCAGGTTCGCCTTGTTCACCAGCACCAGTCTGCTGTCGTCATAACCCAGTTTCTCCGTCGTCAGATAATGGAACTGCGAAAAGATCACCACCGTGCCGACGATGAGAAAGCCGGAGAGGCCGAACTGCAGCACGACTAATGTTTTTTGCAGATAATTCCTGCCGTTGAAATTCCATCGGCCATAGAGGACCTGCACCGGCCGGAATCCCGAAAGGACCAGCGCCGGGTAGAACCCCGCCAGCAGGCCCGTCAGCAGGAAAATGCCGGCATATGCCGCGATCAGCCTCCCGTCCAGCAGATAGGAAAAAGCCAGCGCTTTATTCGAGAGCTGATTAAAAACCGGTAATACGATCTGCACCAGCAGCACCGCCGCACCGAACGCGAGCAGGCATAGCAACATCGCCTCACCCAGGAACTGCCCGATCAGTTGTTTCCTGTCGCCGCCGAGCACCTTCCGTACGCCAATCTCGCGCGCACGCTTCAGCGACCGCGCGACCGTCAGGTTGACAAAATTGATACACGCGATCAATAATATAAAGACCGCAATGCCTGTAAGCATGTAACCGTATAAGGGCTTGCTGGAATTCGCCAGCTCGAACTGCTGGACCGAATCGTCCAAATGCATGGCGGTGAGGGGCTGCAGGGCGTAGAATGTCAGATCTTTCCTATTGTACTGCTTCTCCTCCTGCCGTATCACGGCCGCGGCATCCATGCGATATGCCTCCGTCATTCCGGCCTCCACCGCCCGCTTATCCGCATTCGGCGTCAACTCGACGTAAGTCGAAAGAAAAAAGCTTTGCCATACGTAGGGCTGGCTTTCCACATCCCCGGGCACCTCCATGGGTAGCACCATGTCGAATTGGATGGAGGAATTTTGCGGACACCGGCGCGCCACAGCCGTCACGGCATAGGGCTCGAATTTGTCGTCGGTCTTCAGATAAAGCACCTTGCCCACGGCCTCCGACGTGCCGAATTGCCGTTTCGCCAGGTCCTCCGATATCACCGCCGAATGGGGAGAAGTCAACGCCGTCGCCGCACTTCCATGCAACAACGGGAAGCTGAAGACGGAGAAGAAATTGGCGTCGGCATACAGGAACGGCTGGGTCTGCACGCCGCCGGCCGTCCGGATATCCGCCGCGCCATGCTGCACCCGGACGAAGGTCCTGATGCCGGGCACCTGCGCCGCGAATTTGGGGCCCTGCAGAAAGCCCGTAATGGACCATTCCTGCATGCCTGCCGTCCGCGGATCCCTGGACCCGATGACGACACGGAAAATATTGTCCGAATGCTTATGAAACCTGTCGTAACTCACTTCGTCCTTTACATAGAGGACGATCAGCATCACACAGGTGAGCCCGAGGGCCAGCCCGGAAATGTTGATCAAGGAATAGACGCGGTTGCGAAGGAGGTTGCGCCAGGCTGTCAGCAGATAGTTGCGGGCCATAGATAGACTTTATGTACGGTGTGTCGGCGAAAATGATGCCGGAGGTAAAAGTAACTGCAAATCAGGTACATATGGATGGATATGGGGACGAATTGTTCGGTTCCGATACAGCTGCTGTATCAACTTTTCCGGAAGACCAGGGACCGGATGAACCGCTGGTAATGGAACGAAGTCGATTGGAGCGTGTAGCCTTCGGCTAAGAAAATGGGCTCCAGGTCCGGCAGCCGCTTTGCTTCGACGCCGCAGATGATCCGCGCCGAGGTGTACATGATCCAGAGGAGGACCGCCTGCCAGAGTTTGCCCCGGTGCCGCGGGTAATAGAAGTCCGCCTCCAGCCAGTACCCGCCGAACTTTAAACAGGGCGTGAGGTGACGAACGATCCGCAGCGAGTGGTCCTGTGAAAAATTGTCGAAAAAGAACCCGGTCAGGATGCAA
>DATNBP010000052.1:0-7437 GCA_035572015.1 Puia sp.
CTTATCGTCCCGTCCCTTCATCGCCAGGTAGCGGGGTGTCTCCGGTACGAAAAAGAGCAGGACAAAGAAGATGCCCGCGGGGACCACGCCGGAAAAGAACATCCACCGCCAGCCGGTTTCGATCAGCCACTGCTCGTTCCCCTGGCGGGCGATGAAATAGTTGATGAAATAGATGATGAGCATGCCGGAAATGATGGCCAGCTGATTGTAGGACACCAGCCTTCCCCGAACATTCGCAGGCGCGATCTCCGCGATATACATGGGCGAGATCATCGAAGCGATCCCTACCCCGATGCCGCCGATGATCCGGTATACGACGAAGGAATAGACATCCAGCGTCCCGAAGACGTTAAAGGCCTCCGGCCGCCAGGCGCCGATGGCCGACACGAAGAAACACACGGCCGAGAGGACCAGTCCGTTCTTCCGGCCCATCGATTTCGATATGAACCCCGCGGTCGCGCCCCCGATCACGCACCCGATCAGCGCGCTCGCGATCACAAACCCCTTGATCGCACTGGCCTCGTCCTGCAGCTCGGCGGCAAGGGTCGGGACCGGATGCCCGGCGAAGGCCACCGCCCAGAACGCCAGCGCCGCCAGGAGGATCACGCTCGTGGTGCCGCCCTTTGCGGCGCCCCAGAGTTTGATGATCTGACCGCAGATCACCAGTCCCACGATGAACAGCACGATGATCAGCAGACTGCGATACTGGGTGATCATGGCGGCGGCATAGCTCGCATGCGCGGCTTCCGTGATGGGCGTGATGTACAGGGCGGTCAGCGACTTCTCCGCGCCGTTGACGACAGCGGTGTCATAGCCGAACAGCAGACCGCCCAGCGCCGCGACCAGCGTGAGCAGCCTGAGATATCGCCTGTTTACTTTCGTGTACGTCGAAGTGGCCGTCCTGGCCGTCGTGTCGATCATTACCATATGGCGGGTATTTAACTAAATGTACCGATTGATCAGGTTCTCCATATATTCCTGGCGGCCGCTGACCACTTTTGGCTCACCGTGCGCGACCGCATAGTCCCGCAGCTTCCCCAGGCTGAGTGCTCCCTTTTCATAAGCCGCACCCTCGCCGCCGTCAAAGGACGCGTACCGCTCCGCGCGGATCTTCCTGTATTCCGACTTCGAGAGGATCGTATCCGCGACCAGCAGGGCGCGGGCGAAGCAATCGATGCCCCCGATGTGTGCGTGGAAAAGGTCTTCGGGATCGGTCGAGTTCCGCCGACGCTTCGCATCGAAATTGATCCCGCCGCCGCCAAATCCCCCAGCTTCGAGGATGATCAGCATCGCCTCGACGAGCTCGTTGATATTGTTGGGGAACTGGTCCGTATCCCAGCCGTTCTGATAGTCTCCCCGGTTGGCGTCCATCGATCCGAGCAAGCCCGCGTCCGCCGCGACCTGGAGTTCATGCGTAAAGGTGTGGCCGGCCAGCGTCGCGTGGTTGACCTCGATATTAAGCTTGAAATCCCCGATCAGGTCGTATTGCCGCAAAAAGCCGATCACCGTCGCGCAATCATAGTCGTACTGGTGTTTGGTCGGCTCGCAGGGTTTCGGCTCGATGAAGAAAGTTCCTTTGAAGCCGTTCTTCCGCGCATAGTCTTTCGCGGTATGCAGGAAGCGCGCGAGGTGCTCCTGTTCCCGCTTCATGTTCGTATTGAGCAGGCTCATATATCCCTCACGGCCACCCCAGAATACATAGTTCTCGCCCGCCAGTGCGATGGTGGCGTCGAGCGCCGCCTTTACCTGCGCGCCGGCGTGGGCCAGCACATGAAAGTCGGGGTTCGTAGCGGCCCCGTTCATGAACCGGCGATGCGAGAACAGGTTGGCTGTACCCCACAACAATTTTACCCCGCTGGCCTGCTGCTTCTCCTTCGCATATTCGGTCATCGCCTGCAACCGCTTTTCATTATCCGCGATATCGTTGGTATAGTCCACCACGTCCACGTCGTGGAAACAGTAGTATGGGAGGTCCATTTTTGTGATGAATTCGAACGCCGCATCCATTTTGTCCCGGGCGCGCGCGATCGCATCCGTCTTCTCGTTCCAGGGGTACAGGTGGGTCGGCTCTCCGAACGGGTCGGCCCCGTTTCCGACAAAGGAATGCCAGTAGGCGACCGCCAGCCTCAAATGGTCCTTCATCGTTTTCCCCCCGACGACCCTGCCGGCGTCATACCAGCGATAGGCGAGCGGATTCGCGGTCCCCGGACCCTCATATTTGATCTGGCCTACCCCTTTAAAAAACTCTTTCTGTCCCGTAATAACTGGCATATCCTTTTATTTTATGTGATGAATTCATTTACAAAAATTTTTCGAGGCGACCCTTCCACCGCGCATACAATTGTTCGTATTCGGCGACGCGGGTGGGCTCCACCCATTCCAGCGCTTTCAGACCCGCAAACGCCGCCTCGCTGTCCCGGAAGATACCCGCTCCGATACCCGCACCCAACGCCGCGCCCACGCTGCCGTCGCTGTTCAGCAATTCCACCGGTACCCCCGTCGCATTCACAAACGCTTCCTTGAAGACCGGGCTCAGGAACATATTCGCCTTGCCGGCCCTGATGACCGAAGGCCGCATTCCGTTCTCCCGCATGATATCGAGCCCGTAGCGGAACGCGAACGCGATGCCCTCCTGTCCGGCGCGGTACACATGCGCCTTCCCGTGAATATTCAGATCGATGTCGAGCACCTGCGCCCCGATGATGCGATTTTGAAAGATCCGCTCCGCCCCGTTCCCGAACGGCAGGACCGTCAGCCCCTCGGCGCCCGGCCGTAGTGCCATCGCTTCTGCGTTGAGCCTGGCATAGTCCGACCCGCCGCTGAGGTCCCGGATCCACCGGTTCATGATCCCCGTTCCGTTGATACATAATAATACGCCGACCCGCCGCAAACCGGCCTTGCCGCCATCCCCCGCCTTGCCCGCGCTTGCCATACCGCCGCCCGCCTTACCCGTGCTTGCCTTACCGCCGCTTGCCATATCGCCGCTTACCATATCGCCGCTTACCTTACCGCCCGCCTTGCCGCCTCCGCCAACCCGTTCCGCAGGCGCGTAGTTGACGTGCGCAAAACTGTTCACCCGCGACCTGGGGTCGAACGTCAATTCGTCGCTCACCCCGTATATGACCCCGGATGTCCCGGCATTAGCGGCCACCTCGCCGGGTTCCATGACCCGCAGGGACAGGGCATTGTTGGGTTGGTCACCTGCCTTATAGGTTACGGGGATGCCCCGCGGAAGGCCAAGCGCTTTCGCAACGTCCGCCCTGACTCCGCCGTGCGGACTGAAAAGAGGCCGGATGGCCGGGATCAGCGACCGGTCCAAACCGAATGCCTCCATGACATCGGCCGAGACCTCGTCGTTGATGAAATCCCAAAAAATACCCTCCGACAAAGCAGGTACGTGCGTCGTGATTTCGCCCGTCAACCGCATGGCGATGAAATCTCCCGGCAGCATGATTTTGTCGGCCCGGTCGTAGACCGCGGGCTCGTTGTCCTTCACCCAGGCCAGCTTCGCTGCGGTAAAATTGCCGGGAGAATTCAACAGATGATGCAGGCTTCTTGCTTCCCCGATTTGCCGGAATGCCCTTTCGCCGTATGGCACGGCACGGCTGTCGCACCAGATGATGCTGTCCCTCAAAACCTGCTGCGCCCTGTCGACCAGGACCAACCCGTGCATCTGGTAGGCGATGCCGATTGCAACAATTGCATTCGGATCGTAGGTGCCTGTTGCATGCGCCTTGCGGATGGCAGCCTGCACGTTCTCCCACCAGGTCTCCGGAGACTGTTCCGCCCAGCCCGGGTTCCGGGAAGTGATCGCCGCTTCTGTTTCCGGATATTGAACGGATACCAGGACCTTAGCGGTGGCCGCGTCCACGACGGAGACCTTAACCGAGGACGTGCCCAAGTCGATGCCCAATAGCAACATGCGGTAAATATAGCATCGTTTTACATTTATTGTAACCGATTGCATTCTTTTTTTTAAAATTCTTATTTTTACACTCATGACCGGGAAAAAAGACATTACTATTTATGATATCGCAAAGGAACTGGGCCTTTCGCCTGCCACCGTCAGCCGGGGACTAAAGGACCATCCCGCGATCAATATCAAGACCCGGAAGCGGATCATGGATACCGCCAAGGCGATGGGCTACCGCTCGAACAGCTTCGCGAGCAACCTGCGGATGCAGAAGACCAATACTATCGGCATCATCGTACATGAGCTCAAAAGCCAGTTCATCAGTTCCGTCCTCGCCGGCATCGAGAAGGTCGCGACGGAAGCGGGTTACGACCTGATCATCGGTCATTCCTCCGAAATGTATCGGAAAGAAGTCGCCAATGCCCACAACCTGTTTCACAAACGTGTAGACGGACTCATCGCCTCTCTCGCCTTCGACACCCGCGAAATGGATCATTTCGACCCCTACGTGCAAAAAGGGATCCCGATCGTCTTTTTCGATCGGGTGGAAGAATTTGCCTATGGCACACGGGTGATCATCGACAATGCAAAAGCAGGGTACGAAGCCACCGCCCACCTCGCGGCGCAGGGATGCCGCAGGATCGCACACATCACGGCAAATCTTGGACGGAACGTCTACGCCGGCCGCCTGAAAGGATACAAGCAGGCCCTGGTTGACTACAACCTGCCTTTCGAACCCAGCCAACTCCTGGTGAATGACCTCAGCGAGGCCTCGGCCGTCCGCACGGCGCGACAGGTGCTGACGATGAAGAACCGGCCCGACGGGGTATTCGTGACCAACGATTTTTTTGCGGCGATCTTTCTTCAGACGCTGAAGGAAGGCGGCCTCCGCGTCCCGGAAGACGTTGCGATCGTGGGTTTCAACAACGATGCGATCTCGAAGATCATCCAGCCGAAGCTGACCACCATTAATTATCCCGGGGAAGAAATGGGCGAACAGGCGGCGCGCTGTCTCCTCGATAACCTGACCGGCATCTCCTCTGCCAAGTCCACCGATACGATCATTATCCGCTCGGAACTGATCATCCGGGAATCGTCGCTGCACCGGAAGGTCTAACCCGCCTTCAATCGTTCCATCCCCCATTTCTCGAGCAGTTCCATGAGCTCGTCCAGCCGCACGGGCTTGCAGATATAGTCGTCCATCCCCGACGCAAGACATTCCTCCCGGTCCCCGCGCATGGCATTCGCCGTTAGCGCGATCACGACAGGCTGCCGGTACAACTGCCTCCGGATCACCCGCGTCGCCTCGAGGCCGTCCATTTCCGGCATCTGAACGTCCATAAGGACCAGGTCGACCGCCTCCCGCTCCAACGCCTCCACCGCCTCCCGGCCGTTTCCTGCCATCACCGGCTCGTACCCGAGGTTTCCCAAAATATGCTGGATCAGTTGCCGGTTGACGATATTGTCTTCGGCGACCAGTATACGCAGCGGCACGGATGCGGCAAATTCCTTGCCCATCACCCGCTGCTCCGGTTTCAGCATCGCCGGCCGCGACACTCCTGCCCGCGTCCTGATGGTAAAAGTAAAAATGGTTCCCTCCCCCTCCCTGCTTTGTACGGTGATCCTTCCGCCCATCAGCGATACCAGCTTTTCGCTGATCGCCAACCCCAGCCCGGTACCGCCATATTTTCGCGTCGTCGATGAATCGACCTGGGAAAAGGATTGGAACAGGAGATCGATCTTTTCCGCGGGGATGCCGATGCCCGTATCGCGCACCTCGAAGGCGAGTTCGATCTCCCCCGTCGCCGCGTCCTTCCGCAGCTGCGCCACCCCTACCCTGATCTCCCCGCGTTCCGTGAACTTCACCGCATTGCTGACCAGGTTGATCAGCACCTGCCGCAATCGCAAGGCATCGCCAACCAGTTGCGGGGGTACGCCCTCTTCGATCCAGCACGAAAGACGGAGCCCGGATTGATAGGCTTTTTTATAAAAGATGTCCAGCACGCCGTCGATGCACTGGCGCAAATCGAAATCCTGCTGCTCGATCTCCATTTTTCCCGAGTCGATCTTGGAGAAGTCGAGGATGTCGTTCAGCACGTTCAATAGACTTTCTCCGCAGCTCATGATCGTCGAATTGTATTCCCGCTGCCGAATCGTCAGCGCCGTCTCGGCCAGCAACCCGGCCATGCCGATCACGCCGTTCATGGGCGTCCGGATCTCGTGGCTCATGGTGGCGAGGAAAACGCTTTTTGCCTTGTTCGCCTGTTCGGCTTCTTCCCTTGCCTTTCGCTCCTCCTGGCTCAGGATCACCAGTCGCTCCGTCCGCTCCTGCACTTGCCGCTCCAGCTCTTTTTTCTGGGCGTTGATCGTCCGGATGCGAAGTCTGTACAACGCGATAATGCCGCCGGCGACAACGAGGATCGCGATGACCCGGAACCACCAGGTGAGCCAAAAGGGCGGCCGGATCTCCAGTTCGAGGGTGAGGATCTTTCCCGACCAGTCGCCGTCGTTGTCGAACCCCCGCACGCGGAACACGTAAGTGGCGGGGTCCAGGTTCGTGTAGGTGACCGAGTGCCGCGTGCCGGAATAGTTCCAGTCCTTGTCGAACCCGGACAATTTATAAGCATATTGCTTTTTGCCAGGATCGGTATAGTTCAGGGACGCAAAGGCCAGGGAGATGACCGAGGCGCTATAGGGTAGCGTGATGTGTTTCGTCTCGGAAATATCCGCGGGAAGGGATAACGTTTTTGCATTCTTCCCGATCGGCAATTCCTGGTTGAAGACCTGGAAACTAGTCATCACCAACGGCGGATCAAACGGTTCGGACGGGATACCGTCCGGCGTCACTTCGTTGAACCCGTTGATCCCCCCGAAATACATCACCCCCGAGCGGGTCCGGCAAAACGCCTGTTCTTTGAATTCATTGGCCTGCAAACCATCCGCCACCGTAAAATTCTTCGTATGACCGTGCACGTAATCCAGCCGGCACAACCCGTTGTTCGTGCTGATCCAGAGCCGGCCCGCCGAATCCTCCAGTACGCCCATGATGACATTGTCGGGCAGGCCGTCGCGTGTTGTATAGACGGTGAACCGGTTCGCATTCACTTCATACCTGCCCAAACCCTGTGTCGTGCTGATCCACAGGTCGCCGTTCCGTCCTTCATAAATGTTGTTGATATAGTTGCTGCAGATGCTGTTCCCCGAAGCGGAATGCCGGTAATGCGCGAAGCGGCGCGTCAGCGGATTGAAAAGGTCCATCCCGCCGCCGTCCGTGCCGATCCAGATCCGCCCGTCCCGGTCCTCCATTATCGTATGTACTTTGTCGTTGGCAAGGCTCCCCGGATCGTCAGGATCATGGCGGTAGTGTACCCAGCCGCGGTGGACGCCGTCATACACATTCACGCCGCCGCCATAGGTCCCGGCCCAGATCTGGTGAAGCCGGTCCTCGCAAAGCGTCCAGACGTTATTGTTGCTGAGGCTCGTGCTGTCGCCGGGCACGTGGCGGTATCCGCGGAAACTGTTGG
>DATNBP010000053.1:0-38362 GCA_035572015.1 Puia sp.
GCGCAGGCCGCGAAGCTGTTTAGGTAAGGCGCCCTGCCGGCCGGCCATCCCCCGGTCGCACCCGATGATCCCCCGCGCTATCCCCGGCCATTCCCGTGTCAGTGTTTTCGGTGCAGCGTGTTGCGGATCTTGCTCAGGAACTCCGGTGAGACGCCTATATAGCGTGCGATCTGATGTTGAGGTACCCGCTGTACGATCCCGGGATATTTCTCCAGGAATTGCAGGTAGCGTTCCTCCGCCGATTGGGAAACCGTGGCGTAAAATCGCTGCTGCAGAACGCTCAGCGAGCGCTGAACCAGCACCCGGAACATGCGTTCGAATGCAGGGATCTTTTCGAAAAGCATGGATTTGCCCGGATGGTCGATCGATAGCAACTCACAATCTTCCAGCGTTTCGATAAAAAGATTAGATGGCGTCCGCTCCGAGAAGCTGGTCAGGTCGCTGACCCACCAATCCTCCACCGCAAAATGAAGGATGGTCTCGGTCCCTTCCTTGTCCAGATAATAGGATCGGATGCATCCTTTGATGACAAATGCTTCGAAGTCGCAAATTTCTCCTTCCTGCAGGAGAAAGGATTTCTTTTTGACCCGACGGTGCTTCAACAGGCTGTGGAAGAAGGACGACTCCTCTTCGCTCAACCCGATATACCTGGCTACAAATCTGTCGATCTCCCGGTACATGCGCTATTTTCAAACGAAAGTAAAAAGAAAATAAAGGCGATGGATTTCCGTATTTTTAGGCTATGAATGTCCTGATCTTTAACGGCTGCAGCGACTACAAGCCCGAGACTACGGGGCGGCGGCTGTCGGGTTATTTCCAGGAGCAACTGGCCGCGAGAGAATTTTCCGTCACCCCCTTCCACATTTCGGAAGCGCAGATACCTTTTTTCGACCTGCACGAGACGCAACCGCCGGCAGCGGTCAGGGAGATGTGCGATATGTTCCTCGAGTCGGACCTTCATATTTGGATGACGCCCCTGTATCATGGCGGGATGACCGGTGTCATGAAGAATTGCCTCGACTGGCTTGAACTGACGGCGCGGCTGGAGAAACCCTATCTCACAGATAAGGTGGTCGGGTTGGTCGCATGGGCGGACGGGGGCCAGGCAATGCAGGGCATCAATGCGATGGATGCCGTTGCGAAGGCCCTTCGCGCCTGGGTGGTCCCTTATTCCGTACCGCTCGTCAAGAATCATCTCTACAGCGACCCGCGCCGGCAGGTATTTACAGCAGAGCATACCCGCAAACTCGACCGGCTCGTAGCGCTGATGGTCAATGCCCGGCGGATGTTGTTGTCGCTGACGCTTTGCCTGCTGTTCCTCGCACCGTACGCGCAGGAGGGACATGGCGCGAATTCCCGGGGGACGTCCGGCGTGACCATGACCGGGAAAGTAACGAGGCCATTGTGAAGGAATAGGTTGTCACCTTCAAACTTGCCATATGACTATTCACAGATTTCTTCTCCGGCCGGCGATTGTCCTGGCGCTTGTCATTACGGGTACGGGTGTCTCCGCGCAGAACCTCCATTCCCGCTGGGATGAATTGACCGCCAGCGACTGGCCGAAAGCGCTGGAGCGCTCCGGCCGCACCTGCATCCTTCCCATTGGGATCCTGGAGAAGCATGGCCCGCATGTCCCGATCGGTTCCGATCTCATCCAGGTAAGAGAATGGGCCGCACGCGCAACCAAAAAAGAATACGCCGTAGTGTTCCCGGATTATTTCTACGGCCAGATCAATGAAGCGCGGCATGTGCCCGGGAGCTTCGCCCTGCCGGAAAGGGTGGTTTGGGACCTGTTGGAGGCAACCTGTGACGAAATAGCGCGGAATGGATTTGATAAGATCGTCATCATCAATGGCCACGGAGGAAATCCGGAACTGATCCGCTATTTTATCCAGACCAGGTTGGAAAAGCGCAGGAACTATGCCGTTTATTTCTTTGAACCGCACGGTGACTCGGTGTACAACCACGAGCTGGCGGCCATGCACCGGTCCGATCCGGCGGGCGACCAGCATGCGGGAGAAAGGGAGACATCATCGATTCTGTACCTGCGCCCGGACCTCGTAGAGATGGACAGCGCCGGGAACGAATCCGGCGTCAACCAGCACCGGTTGAATATCCCCAATGTATACACCGCGATCTGGTGGTACGCCGATTTCCCGAACCACTACGCGGGTGACGGGTCGAAGGCCACCCGGGCGGAAGGACAGCTGATCACCGGGCATATCATCGGCCAGTTGGCCGAGGCTTTGAAGGCGATCAAGGCCGACACCAAAACGCTCGAACTGCAGAAAGAGTATTTTGATAAGGTGAAGGAGAAATGAACCCGGCGCCTCATTTTTCAGTAGCTTTATAGAAAGAAATCGGTATGGAAACGAGTGAAAGAAAGACATTCGCGGATATCATCCGCGGTAGTAAGCCGGTGCTCGTGGACTTCTCGGCCGAGTGGTGCGGACCTTGCAAAATGATGCCCCCGATCCTGAAGGAAGTAAAGGACAAAATGGGTGATCGCGTTACGATACTCAAAATAGACATCGACCGTAACCCCGCCGTGGCGACAGCTTACCAGATCCAGAGCGTCCCAACGCTGATCGTGTTCAGGGACGGACAGGTCCGGTGGCGGCAAAGCGGGGTCATTCGGGCCGATCAGATCAAATCGGTGCTGGAAAGCGTGCTATAGGACACCTGGCTGCAAGGAATTTACAGCGGGCAGCGAATACCGGAGAAACAATCAGACCATGACCGCGTTGGAGCAAATCTTTGAATACAGGATAGTGGCCATCTTACGCGGATGTCCTCCCGAACGTGTTCCCGCAATTGCGGGAGCGTTGGCCGACGGGGGGATCCGGTTGCTGGAGATCACGCTTAATTCGGACGGGGCGCTGGATGCGATCAGGGAAGTTGTGGAACGACTGGGGAACCGGCTGCTGGTCGGCGCAGGGACCGTTCTGACAGCGGCGGAGGCTGAATCGGCCATCGGTGCCGGCGCTGCTTTTGTCCTGTCGCCGTCGATTGACACCGACACCATCCGCATCACCCGGCAATTAGGCGCGGTGAGCATCCCGGGCGCTTTTACGGCCACGGAGATATTGACAGCGCACCGGGCCGGCGCCGATCTCGTAAAGGTCTTTCCCGCTTCGGTCGGCGCCGGGTATTTCCGGGATCTGCGCGGCCCGCTGTCCGGCATATCGTTGATGCCTGCCGGCGGGATTAACCTGGAAAATATTCGCTCGTTCAGGGCCGCGGGGGCCGCTGCGTACGGGATCGGGGGAGCACTGGTGCCGGCGGGGCAGGAGACCGGAGCGGAGGCACTGCGTGGGTTGCGGCAACGTGCGGGGGAATTTATTAAAGCGTTAGCATGAATCATTTTATAAGCTGTGATTGGGGAAGCTCCACTATCCGGCTCCGGCTGGTGGACAGACAACGCCGTGAATCGATCGGAGAGGTAAAGGAGCCTGAGGGAATTCCCGCCGTCTTTGCCCGGTGGCAGCAGTATAGCGATCGCTCGGACGGCCGGGTTGCTTTTTACCAGACCGTGCTGGCGCAACGGATCGAGCAGCTCCGGCGGCAGACCAATTATTCGGTTGCGGGGCTGCCCATCGTGATGTCCGGCATGGCTTCGTCCAGTCTCGGGATGATCGAACTTCCCTACAGGCGGATGCCATTCGATCTTACCGGCACCGACCTGATCCGGGTGGGACTGCCGGCTTCCGAACAGTTCGAACATTCTATCCTCATGGTTTCGGGGGTCCGGACGGAAGAGGATGTCATGAGAGGAGAGGAAACCCAGTTGATCGGCTGCGGCGGCGGCCATGACGAACGGTTGTATATTTTGCCTGGGACCCACTCAAAACATGTGCTGGTACGATATGGGATGGCAGTGAGTGTGTCTACCTTTATGACCGGAGAGTGCTTTCACTTGCTGACCACGAGGAGCATCCTTTCGGCGTCCGTGACAGCCGCGGCTTCGGATGGGGGAGCAGTCTCCGCCGCTTTCCTCCAGGGCATCCGGGACAGCAACAAGGGGGGGATCCTGCAGACGGCTTTCCGGGTGAGGACGCGGCATCTGCTGTCGGGCGCGTCCAATGAGGAGAACTATCAATATCTGAACGGGCTGGTGATCGGCGAAGAGCTAAAGGTGGTCCGCGGTACGGAGCTTCCGCTGGCCGTCGTGGGCGCTGGCCGGATGAAGGAATATTATGTGGCAGGCCTCGAAGAATTGGGCCTCACCGCTGTCAGCGTGGTCGATGCCGACATGGCCCTTGTTCGCGGACATTGCCGCCTGTTGGAATTGGGCGGAGAATCCGTTTCTTAGTTTTTGATTAATTTATTCATTTTACAACGATGAAGACTATTGTTTTGTCCATTGCGATACTACTGGGTGCCGGCGCCAGTACGGCGAATCTCACCCCGATCCTTTCGGGGTATTACCAGATTAAGGACGCGCTGGTCGCCGGGAATCCCCAGGCCGCCGCAAAGGCGGCCGCGGATATGCTCGGCTCGATCAACGGTGCCGATATGAAAACCCTGGATCCTGAGGATCGTACCGCATTCCTGTCCCTGAGGGAACAGCTCGCCGCCGATGCGCGGCAAATTTCGGAATCGAAAGATATCGACCGCCAGCGGGAGCACTTTGTCAGGTTGTCCGCCAACCTTCTTCAACTCGCGAAAAAGGTGCATTTGTCTGCGCAGCCGATCTATGAGGAGTATTGCCCGATGCGGAAAGCATACTGGCTGAGCAATGACCAGGCGATCGTCAATCCTTACCTCGGCAACGGCATGCGCAACTGCGGCAAGGTAACCGCTACGATCAAACCCTGACCGATGAAAAGACTCATCCTGATCTTACCGGCGATGGCAACCGGCCTGGGCAGTTTGTGCCAGCAGCCGCATGACATGCATTCCATGGAACGCAAATCGCCGGTTGCAGCGGCGACCGGGTGGCAACCAGCGGGACAGGAACTGGCGGGACAGGGATTGGCAAGACCCCGGGTGGTGGTATACGATTTATATATTGCCGATACGACGGTCAACTACACCGGACATCGGCGTCGGGCAATCTCGGTGAACGGGCAGCTTCCCGGCCCGACGCTCTTTTTTACCGAAGGGGATACCGCGGAAATACACATTCACAATGAGATGATGATGCCGACTTCGATCCATTGGCACGGGCTCATCGTACCCAACCGGTTTGACGGTGTCTCCTGGCTGACGTCGCCACCGATCGGAGCGATGCAGACGTACGTGGCGCGTTTTCCCGTCGTTCAGCATGGGACTTACTGGTACCACTCGCATACCATGCTGCAGGAGCAGACAGGGTTGTACGGCGCGATCGTCATCCAGCCGCGGGAAAAGCGGCGGCCTTATAAAGAATATACCCTCTTATTCAGCGACTGGACCGATGAGCGGCCGGAGACCGTTCAGCGCCGGCTGCATTTTGGGACCGACTGGTATTCGATCCGCAAGGGAAGTACCCAGGATTATCTCGGGGCGCTCCGCCGCGGTTATCTGCGGACGAAGCTGGTGAACGAATGGAAGCGGATGGTGCCGATGGATGTCAGCGACGTGGCGTATGACCGGTTCCTCGTGAACGGCCGGATCGCGGAACAGGAACATGGCGTTCATGCGGGCGATACCGTCAGGCTAAGGATCATCAACGGCAGCAGCTCGACGTATTTCTGGCTGCGATATGCGGGCGGGAAAATGACGGTCGTTGCCAGCGATGGCAAAGAGGTCGATCCCGTTCCCGTGGACCGGATGATCGTCGGCGTTTCCGAGACATACGACGTCCTCGTGACGGTGCCTGCGGCCGGGAGCTATGAGTTCCAGGCCACAGCGGAAGACAGGACGGGCCATGCTTCTGCCTGGCTGGGCCAGGGAGAGCAACACCAGCTCGACACCCTGCCGCCGCTGGATTATTTCGCCGGCATGAAGATGATGAACGGGATGATGACGATGGGGGGCAGGATGAAAGATATGGGCATGCAAATGGCGGACCAGGAAATGGATATGAGCGCCGTCATGTATCGCGAGAAGACTGACGGCACGACGCTCCAATACGGTATGTTGCGGTCGCCTGTACCGACACGGCTGCCTGATTCGCCGGTGCAGGTGCTGCGATTCGATCTGACCGGCAATATGAACCGGTATGTTTGGAGCATCGACAACAAGGTCGTATCGGAAACGGACCGGATCCTCATCCGGAGAGGCGCGAATGTCCGGATCATCTTGTATAACGGCACGATGATGCGTCATCCGATGCACCTGCACGGTCACTTCTTCAGGATACTGAACGGCCAGGGGGATTATGCGCCGCTTAAGAATGTGGTGGACGTCATGCCGATGGAAACCGACACAATCGAGTTCGCAGCAACGGAAAGTGGTGACTGGTTTTTCCACTGTCATATCCTGTATCATATGATGAGCGGGATGGGGCGCATATTTCATTACATAGACAGCCCGCCGGATTCGGGACAGGACCTGAGAAAGGTCTATGCGGACGACCGCGCATTCCGGCCGATGGCAAGGGTGGCGCTGGAGACCAATGGAAGCGACGGGGAAGCGATGCTCGCCAACACCCGTTACCGGCTGGCTACCGACTGGCGGCTGGGCACGGACCCGGCTAAAGGATACGAAAGCGAAAGCCATTTCGGCCGGTACCTGGGGCGGATGCAATATTGGCTGCCATATATCGGATGGGACTTTCGCTACCGCAGGGCGGGCGGGCAGGAGAAGAACCTCTTCGGTCAGCCCGACACCCGGAATCGCCGGAATGTGTTCTGCGCCGGAGTTGAATATACCCTGCCCCTGCTTCTTGTTCTGGACAGCCGGGTCGACATGAACGGGAATCTCCGCCTGCAGATTGGCCGTGAGGATATCGCGCTGACGAGGAGGCTGAGGCTCAGCTTCATGGCCAACACGGATAAGGAATATATGGCAGGTTTTCGTTATGTGGTCGCCAGCTGGCTGGGCATCTCGACACACTATGACAGTGACATGGGATTCGGCGCGGGCGTGACGGTTAATTATTGAGGGCTGCCCCGGTTTTGGTAAATTTGCCGGTACAAAACTATTTGCTATGAAAGATAAACCAGCTTTTTTCGACAAACCGGCGACCCTGTTCGCCTTCCTGTTGTTTTCGGGTCTCACGGCCGGCGCGCAACTTATTTCTCCTGACACAATTGCGTTGTCCGGCGGGACATTGATCGTTCAACCCATCGTCCACGCGAGCGTCGTGCTCACGGCCGGCGGAAAGACCATTTATGCCGATCCGGTCGGCGGCGCGGTCAAATACCAGGGACTAGCGGCGCCGGACATTATCCTCGTTACGGATATCCACGGAGACCATTTCGATCCGGCCACGCTGCATGCGATCCGCAGGGAAGGCACTGTGCTCATCGTCCCGCAAGCAGTAGCCGACCGGCTTCCCGATCAGGATAAGTCCGGGATCGTCATCCTGGCCAACGGCGCAGACAAGCAAGTCGCCGGAATCGGGATTTCAGCCATCCCGATGTACAATCTGCCGGCCGGCAATCCTAACGCCATGCACACCAAGGGCAGGGGTAACGGATACGTGCTTACCGTCAATGGCAATAAGATCTATTTATCCGGCGATACGGAGGATATTCCCGAAATGCGGAGCTTGCAGGGCATCGATGTCGCCTTTGTTTGTATGAACCTCCCGTATACGATGGATATCCGCCACGCTGCCGATGCAGTCCTGGCCTTTAAGCCTAAGATCGTCTTTCCCTACCACTACCGCGGCCAGAAGGGATTCAGCGATATCCAAGGCTTCAGGAACCTGGTGATTGCCGGCGATCCGTCCATTGACGTCCGGCTAAGATCCTGGTATCCGGGATAAGGGCGTCTCGACGGAATGTCCGAAATTTGCAGCCTATGCCAACGATCAGTACCAGACAACCGTACCGGTTCCTATGCTCCATTCTTTTTCTCTCATCCCCTGTTTTACTCAATGCCCAGGCCGGGCGTACCGTCAGCGGTACCGTTCGCGACGGCAGCACGGGTGAAACCCTGATCGGCGCGAGCGTCACATTTCCCGCTCATCCGCGGGATGCGGCCCTCAGCAATGCCTACGGTTTCTATTCGATCCATGCCGGAACGGGAAATGACCGCATGATCGTCAGCTTTACAGGTTACCGGAGTGACACGGTCGAGCTGCATGTGACCCGGGACACGGTCATCGACATCGATCTTGCGCCGGGCGCCCCCCAATTGCAGGAGGTGGTGGTAACCGCCAACCGCAACACCAACAATGTGACCAGGCCACTGATGGGGGTGCAGAAATTATCCATCAGCGAGATCAGGGACGTACCCGTTATATTCGGGGAGAAAGACATCCTCAAGACAATACAGCTCCTGCCGGGGGTTCAATCGGGCGGCGACGGCAGCAGCGGTTTTTATGTGCGCGGCGGAGCCGTCGACCAGAACCTTATCCTGCTGGACGAGGCCACGGTCTACAATCCCTCCCATCTGCTCGGCTTCTTTTCGACCTTCAATTCAGATGCGATCAAGGACGTCACGTTGTACAAAGGATCAATCCCCGCTGAATTCGGCGGAAGGCTTGCCTCGGTACTGGATGTGCGGATGAACGACGGAAATGACAAGGGTTACGTGGTCAGCGGGGGAGTGGGGCTGATCTCGTCACGGCTCAATGTGGAAGGGCCGATCGAGAAAGACGACGGGTCGTTCATCGTGAGCGCACGGCGGACCTATGCCGACGTTTTCCTCAAGTTGTCGAGCGACACGAACACCAACCGGAGCCGGCTTTACTTTTATGATATCAACGCCAAAGCGAATTACAGACTCGGGGAGAAAGACCATATCTATCTCTCGGGCTATTTTGGGAAGGACAAACTGGGGTTGGGGACTACTTTCGGCCTCGACTATGGAAATTCGACCGCCACGTTCCGGTGGAACCATATCTTCAACAGCCGGCTGTTTTCCAATACGTCTCTGATCTACAGCAAATACGATTACGACATCACGATCAATTCCGGCAACAACGATATCGGCGTTACTTCTTATATCCGGGACTATCATCTCAAAGAGGACATGGAATATTACGCCAATTCAGCCAATAAGGTCGATTTCGGGATCGATGTCAATCACCATTCCACTTCGCCGGGCGTGATCACCGCGTCGGAGACCTCCAGCTTCAATCCGGTGACCATCCAGAGCAAGTATTCGCTGGAGAGCGCCCTCTATGTCAGTCACGACCTCTCCTTGTCCGACCGGATCAACCTGAACTACGGCCTCAGGGCGAATCTCTTCACCGTCTACGGACCGGGTAACTTTTACGCCTACGACAGCAGCGGCTATGCGATCGATACCGTTTACTACCGGTCGGGGCAGCCCGTAAAATCATATTTTAATCTGGAGCCGAGATTTTCCATGAGTTGGAAGCTGACGGCGACGAGTTCTATGAAGATCGCCTTCACCCGGACGACGCAAAACCTGCATTTGCTCTCCAACTCGACGTCCGCGAATCCAACCGATGTCTGGATACCCAGCAGCAACAACGTACGCCCCGAAGTTGCCGACCAGGTTTCGGCTGGATATTTCCGGAATCTGCGCGGCAACCGGTACGAACTGTCCGCCGAAGCGTATTACAGGGACATGCAGCATCAGATCGATTACAAGAATGGGGCCCAGCTGATCGCCAATGAAAATGTGGAGTCGCAGTTGATCTTCGGGAAGGGGCGCTCTTACGGCATGGAACTATTTGCCAGGAAAAAGGCTGGCCGCATGACCGGTTGGGTGAGCTACACGTTGTCGCGGACCGAACGGGAATTCCAGGGCGTGAATTCCGGCAACTGGTATCCCGCCAACCAGGACAGGACGCATAATCTCGCTGTCGTCGGAATTTACCGGCTGAACAAAAAATGGACGCTTTCGGGGGACTTTGTCTATTACACCGGCAATGCGGTCACCTGGCCCAGCGGAAAATATGAAGCCAACGGGCAGATCATCTTCTTATATACCCGGCGCAACGGTTACCGGATGCCCGCCTATAACCGGCTGGACCTGGGGGCC
Organism: Puia sp.; assembly: GCA_035572015.1. Taxonomy (GTDB): domain Bacteria; phylum Bacteroidota; class Bacteroidia; order Chitinophagales; family Chitinophagaceae; genus Puia. Next base: position 10,051 of record DATNBP010000053.1, read on the forward strand.
ACGTTGCAGGGAAGGAAGACAAGGAAATTCGAAAGCAGCTGGAATTTTTCCGTCTATAACGCATATGGTCGCGAAAATCCCTATAGCATCAGTTTCCAGGAAGACCCGGGCGATCCCAACAAGACGCAGGCGATCCGGTATGCTTTGTTCCGTTGGATACCTTCCGTCACCTATAACTTCAAATTCTGATCTGCATGAAACGTCATCTCCCGGTATTGTTTCTGGCGTTGTTGTCCTTCGGCTGTAAAAAAACCGTTACCCTCAGGCTGCAAAACGTACCGCCGGCGATCGTCATCGAGGGCGAAGTGACGAACCAGGCCGGACCTTATTTTGTGCGGATCAGCAGGCCGGTCGACTTTTATGCGGACAATAACTTTCCGCCCGTTTCCGGCGCGACGGTCCTGATCAGCGATGGACTCGGCATGACAGACAGCCTGACGGAAGTAAGCGCCGGCTTATATTCGACTCACCATTTGCAGGGCTATCCGGGCGTCGATTACCGGCTATCTGCGACCGTAGACGGGGTGACCTACCAGGCCAGTTCCACCATGCCGCCGGAGGTGCCCCTGGATTCCGTCAGTTTTCAGAGCAATAGTGCGTTCGGCAGGACGCAGATCAGCGCTATCGCCAATTTCCAGGATCCGGCGGGAGCGAGGAATTACTACCGGTTCGTCGAGTTCCTGAACGGAAAGCAACTCGCGAAAGACCTGTTCGTCTTTGATGACAGGTTATCTGACGGACGATATATCAACTACACGTTGTTCAACGACTCCAGCTATCTCCATGAAGGCGATCAGTTGCAGGTGGACATGTATTGCATCGACAGTGCGGTCTATAATTATTTTTTTCAGCTCTTCCAGTCCGGCGGCGCCGGCGCGTTCAATACGTCCGCTTCGCCGGCCAACCCCGGCTCGAATATCAGCAACGGGGCCTTTGGATTTTTCAGCGCACACACCGCAGCTTCCATGTCCGAATATGTTCCCTGATGAGATAGCGAACGACGAGCGCACGCACGACGAGCAAGCACACGACAAGCGAGGCATCATAAGCCCGGCGCGGCGACCGGGAAAAGCGGGAGCTGCGACGCGAAACGATCAGGGAGCGGTTTCGGGCGGGGCGGACGTATAAATTATCTTTCCTTTCAGCAAGGTATACGCCACTTTATCCAGCGCCTGAATGTCCGCGGCCGGGTCGCCGGCCAGCAACACGATATCCGCATCCATGCCGACTTTGATCCGCCCTGTCCGGCGTGAAAGTCCGAACCTTCGCGCGGGCGTCGTCGTCAGCGATGCGAGAATTTGCCTGAATCCAAGACCGGCGCCCGCAAGGAGCACGTATTCGTCAACGGTGGCGTGATCGGCGAGGTAGCCAACGTCCGTTCCAAACAAGATGGCGCCTCCGGCGCGGGAAAAATCGCGCACCTGTTGTTGCGCGGTAAGGACCAGGGGGTGATGGGCCCAGTCCGTAACGCCGGCTTTTTTCAGCTCGTCCTTCCAGAGTTTCAAGGTCGGGATCAGCGCGACATGCGCGGCGATCATGTGGCGGATCGTGTCTTCACTCCAAAGGCGGCCGTCATCCGGGGAGGTATGGGCGAGGATGTCCACGCCGTTGTCGACGGCGATCATGACCCCTTTCGTATCGGTCGGGTGTGCGAATACCAGCTTGTGGCGACGGTGCGCGGCCGCGGTAACCGCCCTGACAATGTCGGCGGGCATATAGGCGACGCTATTTCCCGTCGGCGAGCCGGTCCAGATCTTGATTGCGTCGGCCCCGGAGTCGAGTTGTTCCCGAACATGCGTAACCGCTTGCTGGGAGTCGACCGCTTCGGGGAGTTTCAGCGGGGCGATATAGAAAGGGCTGCCGTTTGGCGGCACCAGGGGGACCCCGGCCGTATAGATGACCGGTCCGCGAACGTCGCCCTTTCTGATCCGGTTCCGGATGCGCAGCACATTTCCGATCGTGAACTCTGCGAGATCGTACACATGGGCAAAGCCATGACCGGTGAGCATCTGCTCCATCTGCCGATTGAATTGACCCGCCGGCATCAGATCGGCATCCTGCCATTTAGGTTCGATGAAATGCACATGGCAATTCCAGAAGGCCGCCGTGAGGGTGAGGTCCTTGCAGTCTATAACGGAATACGACGACGGCACCTTGATCTCATCCCCGGGACCGACCGCGGTGATCCTGCCGTTGCGGATCAGCACCGTCCCATTGTCGATAGGGCTATCCGTGGGCGAAGGATATATTCTTGCGCCCACCAGCGCGAGGGTGGAGTGATCCTGGCGGCGTTGACCGAATACCTGACTTGCCAATAAGATTGCGACCAGGCCGAACGTTATTTTCAAGGTTGCGGGGTTCATGCGGATAAATTTAGTCAAAATCAATACATTTGTCCGGATGAATCCGCCGATTTTATTTTCATGCTGACCGCCGCTCCGCTAAAACTTGCCATGATCGTCGCGGGACTTGGGACAATGCTCGCCGTTTCGGCGCAGCGTCCGGGGTCCGCATCGAACCCATTTGTCCTTGACCCTTCGGCCGCCACGGTCGTCTGGGGATACTACTGGTCGCAGGCTAAACCGGTGCTCCGCGTGCAATCCGGCGACTTTGTCCGTGTTCGCACCGTCCTTACCTCGAGCCCCGAGCGGCTGGAGGCCGCAGGAATACCGCCCGCCGAGGTCGAGCAACAACTCCGGGACGTACAAGCCGTAAAGGACCGGGGGCCCGGCGGTCATGTACTGACCGGTCCGATCTATGTGGAAGGGGCTGATTCGGGAGATGTACTTGAGGTCCGGTTCGATTCCATCGATCTCGCCATTCCTTACGGTTATAATGGTATTGGCCAGGCCGGGTTCCTGTCCGACGAGATCTTCAGCCGGAAGATGCGTATCATCCCGCTTGACAGGGCGCGAATGACCGGACATTTCGCCGACGGCATCGATATCCCTTTGCACCCCTTTTTTGGCAGCGCCGGGGTTGCGCCGCCGGCCTATGCCGGTCGCTGGAACAGTGCGCCGCCATGGATCCATGGCGGGAACCTCGACAACAAGGAACTGGTCGCAGGGACGGCACTCTATCTTCCCGTTTATGTCAAGGGCGCCCTGTTCGAGATTGGGGACGGCCATGCGGCCCAGGGTAACGGCGAGGTCGATATCACCGCTATCGAGACATCCCTGATCGGAAAGCTTCAATTCGTCGTCCACAAGGGAAAAATGCTGTCCTGGCCCTGGGCCGAGTCGCCGACGCATATCATCACCATGGGAGAGGACCGGGACCTGAATGCGGCCACGCATATTGCGGTCCGCCAGATGATCGCCTACCTGATGGAGGAAAAGGAAATGACGCAGGAGGACGCGTATATGTTGTGCAGCGTCGCGGCGGACGTGGACATCACCGAGCTGGTGGATGGAAACGTAGGCGTGCATGTGATGCTGCCGAAAGCGGTGTTCAACCGGAAATAATATATGGAGAATAAGGCTGGTTATCTTTCCAATCTGACGCCTTTACGCGGATTCGCCGCTTTGCTGGTGGCGGTCTTTCATTTCGAGATGGCGATCGGCCGGTTCATTCCCGCGAGCATCAGCATGCTGATCGAGAAGTCCTACCTGATGGTTGACCTGTTCTTTGTGCTGAGCGGGTTTATTATGTTGCACGTGTATGGGAGGGTATTCGAGCCGGGAATACGTAGGCAGGGTCTACGGCATTTTTATGTGGCCCGGTTTGCACGAACATATCCGTTGCACATTTTCTCCCTTCTTCTGCTGGTGATCGTGGTGAGGTACCTGACGAACTGGGGCGACCCGCCGATCATCCTGGAGCAGCCGCGGGATATTTTGCCGAATGTGCTGCTGCTACAATCCTTCGGCGTCTGCAAGATCTACAATTGGAACATACCTTCCTGGAGTATCAGCGCCGAATGGGGTGCCTACCTGGTGTTCCCGCTCCTGGCCTTCTGGATCGGAAGAAGGCGGCGGCTTGCGCCCGTGTTGATGGGGATCGGTGTCATCGCCGCCTGGTGTTGCATTATGTGGGTATTGCCGCGGAAAAATCCGCTGAACCCGGCGATCCCGGTGCCGCATAACCTCAACACGACGTTTGATTACGGATGGCTGCGCGGCATTGCCGGATTTACGGCCGGAATGGTGATGTACATATTATATGCCAACCGGCGTATGCGGTGGATAGGCAGCGACTCTGCTTCGGCGGCGATCGTGCTGGCGGTAGCGGCAGCCCTGCATTTTGCGGTGAACGACGGGATCGTCGTGGTCCTGTTCGCGGCGCTCGTCGTGAACTTTGCCCTGAATAACGGGTTGCTTCACCGGTTTTGTAACTTCCGGCCGTTGCAATATCTCGGAAATATATCTTATTCCATCTATCTCATGCAGATCTTCCTGCAGGAGCCATTTTCTCATGGGATACGGCTGCCGGGCGTCACGGGAAACGCGCGGGGAAGATTTGCGATCGATTTCTGGCCGGGTCTTGGCTATTGCGCCGGCTATCTGGTCCTGCTCACCATCATTGCCTCGCTGACTTATTTTTTTCTCGAACGTCCCTGCCGCAGGTGGATCAACGTGCATTGGGGCCACGCCCCCGCGCCCGCAACGGCCGGATATGTCAAAACACAATAACTTTGCCCCTTAAATCGCATTGACTTGCCACACGAATCCATTTCCGTCAAAGATATTTTTAAGATCGGCATCGGTCCTTCCAGTTCGCACACGTTGGGACCCTGGCGGGCGGCGCAAGGTTTCACCGAATCCATTCAGCGACAGCATGGGCTCGACGGTCTGGAAACGGTCCAGGTATTGCTGTACGGGTCGCTCGCCAAGACCGGGAAGGGGCACGGTACGGATATCGCTGTTCAGCTCGGCCTGGCGGGAGAGGACCCTGTTACGTTCGATACCGGGCTCATCGAACCCACGATACAGGCGATCCGCGACACGCACCGGTTGCGCATCCGGGGGCAGCAGCCCATCGAATTCGACCCTGCCACCGACATCAGTTTCCTTTACCAGGAAACGCTTCCCTATCATCCCAATGCCATGACCTTTCTCGCCGGCTGGGACAACGGGCGCCAGGTGGCGGAAACCTGGTATTCGATCGGTGGCGGGTTTGTAAAAAAGGAAGGTGAGGTGCAAGCGGCGGGGGCTTCCGTACAACTGCCGTTCCCGATCGATACCGCCTCCGACCTCCTGCATTGGTGCCGGAAAACCGGATTCGCGATCAGTGAAGTGGTGCTCGAGAACGAAGGCGCCTGGCGGACGGAGGAGGAGACCCGTCACGACGTAGCGAGGATATGGAAGACGATGCAGGCATGCATCTATAGGGGTTGCCATTCCGAAGGGATGCTTCCCGGCGGACTGAATGTCAAACGGCGGGCCGCGAGTCTCAACAAAAAGCTGATCGGTGACCGGCCGTATGATGATTTCAATGGCTGGGTCGAAGCTATCCGGGCCGGAGGCCATGATTTCAAATATACCCTCGATTGGGTGAGCTGTTTTGCACTGGCCGTCAACGAGGAGAATGCTTCTTTCGGCCGGGTCGTCACCGCCCCTACCAACGGCGCTGCCGGCGTGATTCCCGCCGTTCTCCAATATTATGTCATTTTTTGCGACGGGCTGCAGGATAACAAGATCCTGTCCTTTATTCTGACGGCCTCGGAGATCGGCAGCATCTTCAAGAAAGGTTCGACGATTTCAGCTGCCATGGGGGGATGCCAGGCCGAGATCGGCGTCTCTTCGGCCATGGCGGCTGCGGCATTGACAGAATGTGTGGGCGGGTCCCAACGCCAGGCGTTGATGGCTGCGGAGATCGCGATGGAGCATCATCTCGGCCTTACCTGCGACCCGATCGGAGGCCTCGTCCAGATCCCCTGCATCGAAAGGAACACGATGGGTGCGATCAAGGCGATCACGGCCTCCCAACTGGCGCTGCAAAGCACCCCCGATTTTGCCAAGGTTTCGCTGGACGCCGTGATCAATACCATGTGGAGCACCGCACAGGACATGAACAGCAAATATAAAGAGACCTCCGACGGGGGGCTGGCCGTTCAAATCCCCTTGGGACTCAAGGAGTGCTGAGTGCCGGACCGCAATGACGGGCTGTCGGCCGTAAAGTTCCGGATTAACACCTTAATTCGCCAAAAAGCCCGAAATTGCGGTCGCGCGGTTCCCGCCGCCCATTCCCTGCAACCCTCCTACCGGCTCCGATTGTTAATGGCAAGCGCATTCCATTTTAACCCGTAAAACAGCACGTCGATGCCCGGCATTGTGACCACGTTCCATAGGCGATATTTTCCGGTTGTTCTGATCCTGGTACTCGCCTGCGGTTACCTGGCCTATCTGGTCAGCACCATCCATTTGGGGATTTTCTATTCTGCCGACGGCGGGGTAAAATACATGACCGTGAAGCAACTGGCGGCAGGCGAAGGATTCAAATACGTGCATCTTTCGCAGCCATCCTGGGTCCGATCGATCTGGCAGGCGGGGTTTTTCCCGCTCCGGCCACCTTTCGTGTATCCATCGCCGGACGGCTACATGTATGTATTTCCACCCGCGTACCAGGTGGTCAATGCTTTCCTGTATGCGTGGCTGGGTTACGCGGGCCTGTATGTGATCCCCATCGCCTGCACCGTTTTGTTGTGGGTCCTTATGGCGCTATTGCTCCGCAGGATCGGGATCCGCCCCGGGCGGATTGCGATCGCCCTCTTCCTGCTGGCATTCTGTTCGCCGCTGACCATGTACGGCGCGATGTACTGGGAGCATGGGCCGGCGACCCTCCTGCTTTTTGCCGGTTTGTATTTCATCGCCCGCCCGCCTTCCCGGGTAGCCGGGGCCATCGCGCTCGGGCTGATCAGCGGTTTGGCAATATGGCTCCGGCCGGAAGCGATCGTGCTGAATTTCCTGTATGCGCTGGCGGTTATCGTCTTGTTCCGGCAGGAACGGCGGCCGGTTTACATCGCCTTCCTGGCCTGTCTCCTCGCATCGGTAGTGGCCTTCGTGGGCTTCAACCTGGCCGAATACGGCAGTATTCTGGGAATACACGGTCAACAGCTACTGGATCCGGGCGACATGGACGATCATCTCGGGCTGACGAAGTCCCTGTACAATGTTGCGATGACCAACTATAAATCCATACGGAATTTCGGGTTTGTGCTGTTATTGTTGCCGGTCGCGTACCGCCTGTGTATCGGGAAGGGCAAGGCTGATCCGAGGCCCGGCTTGCTCGCAGCGGTCGTGCTGGTATTTTCCCTGGTCACGCCGCTGATGATGCCCAATGATGGCGGCAGACAGTGGGGGGTGCGTTATTTCCTGCCGCTCATTCCCATCGTGATCGTCGTGCTTTGCCTGGCTGACCGGCAATGGGGGATATTGGACGGACGATACCGGCTTCCGCGGTGGCTGGCGGCATTCGTCTTGCTGGTGACCGCCTATTCCTTTTATCACAATAGCTTCAGCGGCGGAGTGCGGGACCTGCGCTGGTCTTATATGCGGCGCGTCCGGCCGTATTTGCAGCGCTTTGAGCAAAAGGACGGAAATGTGGTTGTCGTTTCCGACGCTTACATGGTATACGAACTTGGCTATTTGTTCGACAGGGACTATTTCTTCTTGGCGGAGGGGGACGACAGCCTGCGCCGGCTGCTGCCGCTTCTAAAGGCGAAGGGGGTCCGGGAATACACCTACATCTTCAATCCGCGCAATCCCGCCAGCCAGCCAAGCTCGCTGCGCGATGCCACCACCCGGCAGCTATGGCCGCTTGCGGCAAAAAGGAAGATCAGGGACGAGTTCTACTGCAGGACATACGCGCTCTGAAAACCGGGAGGACTCCGTGGCACGGGTTTTTGGGCGGTTTACGAAATTGCTGAGGCATGAAAACCGAATCTCCTTCAAAACTGGTTATTTCGAGCCCCGTATTTGTCGAGGGCGGAGCTATTCCCACTCAATATACAGCAGACGGTGAGGGCGTCAATCCGCCGCTCGTGATCGACGATGTTCCCGACGGTACGCTGACGATGGCGCTGATCATGGAAGATCCGGATGCGCCGCGCGGCACGGTGACGCACTGGGTCCTTTGGGACATCAACCCGGCGGGGAGCATCAGCGAAGGCAGCGAGCCGGGGCTGTGCGGCCTGAATACGACAGGCAAGACCGGTTATCTTCCCCCGAATCCACCTTCCGGCAGCCATCGGTATTATTTTCATGTGTATGCGCTGGACGGCAGTCTTTCGCTCCGGCCCGGTTCGAGCCGCGAGGAATTGGAAAAAGCGATCGACGGCCATGTACTGGCGAGCGGAACAATGATGGGCCGGTATGAAAAGGTGAAAGACAGGCAACAGGCTACACAAACGCACTGAATCCGGTGATGGCCCGCCCCACGATGAGCGAATTGATCTCCTTTGTCCCTTCGTAACTATAGATCGCTTCAGCATCCGCCACGAAGCGCGCGACGTCGTATTGCAGCAGGATGCCATTGCCGCCCATGACCTCCCGGGCCCGGCTAACGATGTCACGCGTCCGCAAGGTGCAGAATACTTTGGCGAGCGAAGCATGCTCGTCGGTCAGTTTGCCTTCGTCCTGCAACTGCGACAAGCGGAAGACCATGGCCTGCATGGCCGTAAGGTTGGACAACATTTCGACGAGATGGTTCTGGATCAATTGGAAAGAGGCGATCGGGCGGCCGAACTGATGTCTTTTGCGCGTGTAGGCGAGGGCGCTTTCATAGGCCCCACGCGCGCAGCCAACCGCCTCCCAGGCGACGCCGGCCCGCGTCATGCGCAGGACCTTTGCGGTATCTTTGAAGGAATTGGCCTGTTGAAGGCGGTCCGATTCCTGCACGCTGCAATCCCGTAGCGTAATCAGCGCGTTCTGGACGATCCTGAGGGCCATTTTGTCTTCGATCTTCTCGACATCCATACCGGGAGTGTCCTTTCGGACGAGGAAACCCTTGACCTGGTCGTCATCTAGGTCACGCGCCCAAATGATGATGACGTCGGCGAAGGTCGCGTTGCCGATCCATTTCTTTTGCCCGTTGAGGATCCAGCGATCCCCATGGCGACGTGCCGTGGTCGTGAGGCCGCCGGCAGCTCCCGAGCCCACTTCCGGCTCGGTAAGACCGAAGGCGCCGATCGCCTGGAAAGACTGCAGCCGGGGCAGCCATTCCTGCCGCTGTTCTTCCGACCCGAGCAGGTAGACCGACCCCATGGCCAGGCCGCTTTGGACACCAAAGAAAGTTGCGATGCTGGCATCGACCCGGGCCATCTCCATGGCTAGGATGCCTTCCATCAGAAAAGGAAGGTTTGGGCAACCGTGGCCCTTATAAGTTACTCCGCAAATATTGAGTGTGGCCAGCCGTGGAATGATCTCATGGGGAAATTCTCCTTTTAACCAATATCGATTGACAATAGGACGAATTTCCGTTTCCATGAATGACCGGACCTTTTGCTGGAGTGCACGCTGGTCGTCGGTCAGCAGCGCGCTGAGCTGATAAAAATCGCCTTCGATGGCCGGAAGTCCGCGGCGCCCGTCGCCGGTACGGGGCAATTTTGCGGCAAATTTCGCGAGCTGGTTAAGGTCGGCGTCCTTGAAAAGGTGATAGATCTGCCGGAACCTCGAAAAAACGGATGCCATGTGGTAAAGATCAGTAAAAAAGGGCAGGGATGGAAACGAGCGACTGGCCACCCTTAACAAAAAACGCAGATTACCGTGGCAAATAATTGATAATCAGGTAAAAACAAAAGCCCCGGTGAATGACCAGGGGCTTCTTAGCAGGTAGTTCATGGTTACTGCACATCAAGCAGATAGATGTATAAAGAATCAGGACAGAAAAAGCAGCGTTGTTATAAGGGTTACTGGCAAGGTGGCGCAGATGATAAGGTAGAGCGTTGAGTCGTCTTCGTTCTTGCGATAATCAAAGAAGTAGACAGCATGTTTCGATTCATTGCTGCAAGGAAATTAAAAAAAAGTCAATTTTTTTTAATTTATTCAGTTTTCGGGCTATCGGCATCGTCCCCCAACGTTGCCGACTGGTCTTTTGAAGCCGCGGAATGCCCTGGGATATTCCCCGGCTTGGGATCTTCGCGCTCACGTTGCGCCAGCAACTCCCGGTAATGTTGTTCATATTGGTCCCACTTGTGTCGCTGATAGAAAATGGCTGTAAAACACAGGATCAGCAAAAGGGCGATAAGGAGAACCACAGGATTGAAATCGGCGCTGTTGGCTTCCATGTCGGCCCGCTTATACCAGCCCGAAGAAAAATTGATGACAATAGGTATAACGAATAAGAGCCCAACCGGAATGCCGATCAGGAATTGAATCACGACCCTTTTGCGGCGGAGCCGGTTGGCTTCCCAGTAAGCGATAAAATCTTTGTCCCGTTGCGAGAGCATGCCAGAGGTTTGAAGCACAAAGTTCGTTATCTTTAACCCACTAAAATCCGATGGTTTGAAATTACCACAATTATTGTCGCAGTATTTGTACCAGAACAGGAAACTGGATCTTCCCGGCATCGGGACGTTTACGCTGGATGAAGATGCGGTCATCCCGCAGGAGTCCGACCGGGTTGGACAAGTGCCGGCCACGGGTGTCCACTTCAGGAATGCCAATATAGCCATCGCCGACGACAGGCTGGTGGAATTTATCAAGGAACATACAGGTAAAATGAAATCGCTGGCAGCGGCCGACCTCGATTTCTTTTTGACAACAGGGCGGCAGTTGCTGAATATCGGGAAACCGTTTTTCCTGGATGGGATCGGCACCCTGATCAAAAATAAAGAAGGCTATTTCGATTTTACACAGGGAGACTATATGGTCGCCAGACTCGAAGAAGCGGCCCCCGAGCGGAGAGCCCACTACGAAGAACCGCCGCGTGAGCGGGAACCGCAAAATCAATCCACGAGGCAGGGTATGTTGCTAGCCCTCATCGTCATCGGAGTCGTCGCCATCGGCTGGGGCGGGTATTACCTGTACAAAAGAAACAGTTTTTCCGAACCCGCAGAAAAGCGGGCGGTCGTCATGCCGGATGCCGGTACGGCTGCGGATACGAGCCATCCTGCCGCCCGGGATACGGTCAGTGCAGGTCAGGTAAAGCCGGCTGCATCAGCCAGGCAAGTGCCGTCGGGTGCGCAACAACCCGCATCGGCCGCGGATACGGTTAGCGCGGGTCTTGTGAAGCCTTCGACGACTGCGGAGCAACCCGGAGGAAGCGCACGGCAACCCACCGGCCCCAACCCGGGAAGTACTTCGACTGCCGGCCAAACTGCGGCTCCCCCCGGTTCGGTCCTGTACCGGTTCGTCATTTTGTCCACCGATAACAAGCACCACGCCCTGCGACGGTATAATCAGTTGCTGGGATACCAACTGAATATCAAAATGGATCAAAAGGACTCCAGCTGGTTCAAACTCTATTTCCCGATCCCGGCGCTGGCCAGGGACACCACGTATATCAAAGACTCGTTGTCCGAGACCTACGCGGCCCCGCGCGTGACCATTGAACATTGATGACCATGCGACCTGACGCCGGCTACTGGCTGGACAAACTGCAACTGACCCCTCATCCCGAAGGCGGTGCATTCCGGGAGGTATACCGGGCGGCGTTGGTCATCCCCCGTCAATGCCTTCCGCTTTTCTTCCGGGGAGACAGGAACGCATCCACCCATATCTATTTTCTGCTCTGCAAAGGAGAGTTCTCGGCATTCCATCGCATTGCCGCCGATGAGTTGTGGCATTTCTATGCCGGCGACCCGTTGCTGGTGTACGAAATCAATCACAGCGGGCACCTCAACATCCACCGGCTTGGCAACGATCCCCGTAAGGGCGAGACGCTATTCGCCGTTATCGGCGCAGGAAGCTGGTTTGCCTCCGTGCCTGCGGAGGAGAGCGAGTACGCGCTGGTCGGCTGCACGGTGGCGCCGGGATTCGACTTTGCCGAGTTCGAGTTGGCCGACCGGGAAACATTGGCGCAACAATACCCGGCGCAAGCCGAGCTGATCAGGCGGCTGACGCACAAGGGAAGCAGCCATGAAGCGACTGAATAAACCGCCGGCCGACGCACAAGGGAAGCAGCCTTCGTGCGATTGAATAAGCCAGGCGGTTGCTACGGATCAGCGACCGGTCCGGCCGTCGGGATGGTAGATCAAACCTTCTTTCATGACCCAAACGACCCTGCGGATGTCGTGGATATCGATCGAGGGGTCTCCGTCGACGACCAGCAGGTCGGCCAGTAGCCCCGGTTTCACGCGGCCCACTTTATTGCCGATGCCAAATACGTCTGCATTCACCGACGTGGCGGATTTCAGTACGTCCAGCGGGATCATGCCATATTCCGCCATCAATTCCATCTCCCGCGCATTGTCGCCATGGGTGAAGACGCCCACGTCGCCGCCCATGCAAATCTTTACCCCGGATGCGAGCGCCTCGCGGAATGTCTCCTTTTTCTCCTTGATGCGTTCCGGTTCCGGGTCGATGCCTTTTCGCCAGCCGCCATACGACGCGATGGCTTCGCCGGCAGCGAGCGTCGGGCAAAGGGCAATTCCTTTTGTCTTCATTTCCGCAAGGAGTTCGGGAGTGGCGCCGTCGCCGTGCTCGATGGTGGAGACGCCCGCTTCGATGGCCCTGCGCATTCCCTCGGTAGTGGAAGTATGCACCGCTACTTCGCGTCCTGCGCTTGCCGCGACTTCGACGACCTTCCTGAGTTCCTCGATGGTAAAAGTCGGCGCCGCCTGTCCGCCGGCTCCCCATCGGTAGTCGGCATACACTTTTATCAGGTCGGCGCCTTTACCCATTTGGATCCGCGCTTCTTTGGTAAGCCCTTCGGGACCGTCGGCTTCGGCTGCCCCATGGGGTGATTCCAGGTCGTCGCTCAGCACTTTCGGTCCGTAGCTCCCGGTGGCTACGATCGCGCGGGTTGCGCAAAGCATATGCGGACCGGGAATGACCCCCTTTTCGATCGCTTCTTTAAGCCCGACGTCGTCGTACATCGAACCTTCGGTGCCCAGGTCGCGCGTGGTGGTGAAGCCCGCCAGCAAGGTGGCCCGTGCATGCACAACGGCTCTTGCCGTTCGCTCTGCCCGCGATTCCCGGAGCACCTGGTCGTTCCAGGACACTTCATTATATGGGTGGAGAAAAAGATGGCTATGGCCCTCGATCAATCCGGGCAGGAGCGTGGCACCTTTGAGGTCGATGACGACCGTGCCCGCGGGGATCCTGACCGAGCCCGGAGCTCCCGCCGCTTCGATGAAACGACCATGGACAAGGACCTGCCAGCCCTGGTGTACCTGGTCGCCGTCGAATACCTTCTCAGGGCGGAGCAGGTAAAAGCTGTCAGCGGCGGCGGGCGTGCGGACCGCGCGGCGGCCTGTGCCGGCATGCGGGTCGGGTTGTTGCGCGACAAGTAGGAGGGGCGCCAGGAGGACGACCACCAGGGAGCCGAGCGAAGGGGACAGGGCAGCGATTGATCTTCTCATGCTTTCCGCTTTTGCCGCTGAAAATACCAATAAAAAGGAATACCTGCGACGGTAAGGGCAAGTCCGAACACCGAATTAATGATAGGCGCTTTCCCGCTGCTATAAGCGGTAACATCATTGTAGATCGTCGTTCCGAGGTAGAAAAGGGTAAACAGGATAAAGATGACGGGGATCCACGGGTAACCGCCGACGGCATATGGACGCGGTCTTGCCGGCTCCCTCCGTCGAAGCAGCAGCAAGCCGATCGCCGTGAGCCCGTAGAAAACCCAGGACATGAACACGAACATATCCGCCATGATGTCGAACGAGCCGCTGAGAATGAACAGCATACTCCAGGCGCCCATCAGGATCATCGCATTTCCGGGCGTGCCGTAGCGGGGCTGCACCCTGCCCACCCAGCCGAAGAAGTCGCGCGTCTGGCCCATCAGAAAGGTTACCCGCGCGTTGGCGATAAAATTATTCTGCGCCGCGCCGAAACTGCAGAGGATGATCAGCGCCGCAGCCAATCCCGCTCCCCAGGTCCCCAATCCCGCATTAACGGCGTCGGCGGCCACCATTCCCGAGCGGGCCATCGCGCCGACCGGCAGGACGTAGAGGTAAGCGATATTGATCAGCAGGTAGATCAGGATACAGGCGCCGAGGCCAAGGAACAGGCTGCGGCTGATATTGCGCTGCGGATTGATCACTTCGCCGGCCATCATATTGATGTTGTACCAGCCGTCATAGCTGGAGAAGGCGCCGGACGTAGCGGCCATCAGCGCTGTGAAGACAAGCCAGGCCCCACCGGTATAGCCCGGCGAATTGGTAATAAAGTTAGCGGCATGACCTTTCCCGGAAAAAAGGATGCCGCCAATCACCAGCACGATAACAAGCGCCTTGAGTGCCGTCGCGACGACCTGGATGCCATTGCCCCACCGCGTGCTGCGATAATTGACGACGGTGATGAGCGCCAGGATAGTTATGGCAAGCAGCTTGGTGCCCGCATTCTCCAGCGGATAAATGTCGGCGAGGTAGGGGATATGCCATTTTACAAGGTGCTCCGTCGCGGGCCCGAAGCGGGGCAGGCGGATGAACCATCCCGCGTAGTCGGCGCACACGAAGGCGAAACTGGCCAGCGCAGCCGTGTTGATCACCACAAAGGACGACCAGCCATACAGAAAGGCGGGCAGCTCGCCGTACATTTCCCGGAGGTAGACATAGGGCCCACCGGTTTCCGGGTACATGGCGCCCAATTCGGCATATATCATTGCGCCAAACAGCGAAATACCGCCGCCAACGATCCAGACAGCCAGGAGCAGGACAGGGTTCCCGAGCTGCCCTGCCATGGTAGCAGGCCGCATGAAGATGCCGGCACCGATGACGCTGCCGATCACCAGCGATGTCGCGGACCAAAGCCCGATCGTCTTTTGCAGCTGGTTGGACATATTTACGCGATAGTTTTTTTAGCCGGCTCATCGCAGGATCGCTTAGCCGATCAAAGATGCGATCAAACGATGAAAATGGTGGGTCCCCTGTTCCCGGCTGACGGAATAACGGCCATGCGCATACAACCTCGAACGGATCCCTTTCTGCACGGCTTCCACGACCTCTTCGTCTTCCTGTTCCACGGTATCGAGTCCCGACCCGGCGCCGCTGTCATACTTATCCGGGTGCAAGATATAGGTGATAAAACTGATCGTCGTTTCGCTGAGGGACTTCGGCTTGACGATGTTGACCGAAAGTCCCCAGGGATAAAAATTGAACATGAGATTCGGAAAGATGAAATAATAGTAAGCGGCGACGCGCTTCCCGAAATCGGGCGAGCCGGACGGGAGGTCAAAACAGGCTTCGTTTTCCCTGGCAATGCCAAGCTGCAGACTGGAAAAGGGGTACAATTCGGTTGTGTAGTTGCCGAAGTCGATAACCGAGTTGAGGCCGGCGTGAACAAAAGGAATATGAAAACCCTCCAGGTAGTTCTCGACATACAGCGCCCAATTCGCCTTTACCGTATAGTCGCGGTTCAATTCCGGATGCCGGACATATTGCCCGACGGGGAGCCAGGACAACCTCGCCCGGATTTCCCGCCAGCAGTCCTCATACGGCCGGTTGCCAAATGACGTGAACAACCATTTTCCCCACTTCGCGAGCGGAAGGTCCGGCAAATCGTCCGCAGCGGAAGGGAAGTCCCTGACCTCCCTGAATTCAGGCATGCTTCGGAAGCTGCCGTCGAGGTTGAACAACCGGCCATGATATCGACATCGAAGGTGGGCAAGGCGGCAAGGTTCATGGACGACCAGGTTGCCGCGATGGGTACAGACGTTGGACAGCAACCGCAGTCTGTGCTCGTTCTCCCGGACCAGCACCAGCGGTTCGTCGAGACAGCCTTCCAACAGTACAAAAGGCCATGCGTCCCCGCTTGCAGGTACGAGATCCGTGTCACCGATGAACTGCCAGGAGCCGGCAAATAGTTTCTCCCTGCATAGTGCGAATACGCCCGGGTCCGTGTAGAGATCCTTGGAAGGCGTGCAGGCCAGGGCGATATCGGGATGGATGTCGAAACGGGGCATCGCCCAATTTAAGAAAGATTCGGAGATGTTTGTAAATTTGCGGACATGGCTGAAGATCTCCAACTGGCGACGGGCAGTAAATCCGAACAATACCGGTCCTTGCTTCCGCAACTCCGCGCGCTTACCGACGGTGAGCGCGACCGGGTTGCCAACCTGGCAAATATCGCAGCGGCGCTGAAGCAGCAATTCGGCTGGCTCTGGGTGGGGTTTTACCTGGTGAAGGACGGAGAGCTGGTCGTGGGGCCCTTCCAGGGGCCGGTGGCGTGCACGCGGATCCGGAAGGGAAAGGGAGTCTGCGGGTCCAGTTGGCAGCAGGGCCGCACGCTGATCGTTCCGGATGTGGAGGCGTTTCCCGGGCATATCGCTTGCAGCAGTCTCTCCCGGTCGGAGATCGTCGTACCCATTTTCGACGGCGGCGAGGTCGTCGGTGTACTCGACGCGGACAGCAGCGAGCTGAACACGTTCGACGAGGAGGATGGCAGATGGCTGGAGGAACTGGTTGCGGATTGGGCCGCGTGGGGGAAATAAATCAAATAAAAACCCGTTCAATTCGATATGATAAAGAATATTGTCAGCGCAAGTCTAGGAATCTTCTTTTTTGCGGTAACAGCCTGCGGATCGGGCGGAAATGGAAAAGAAAAGGGCCCCGCGGGCCCGGCGGCCGATTCGACCAATACCGCCAAACCGGACGCCACGGCGGCTACGCTCCCCGGCGGTGTCGATACAACCGGAATTCCCGGGGGCAAACTGCCCAAACCGTCGGTGATCCTGGGCCGGAAGGAAGTCCCGATCCTTTGCTACCACCAGATCCGCGACTGGAAGCCTACCGATTCCAAAGTCTCCAAGGACTATATCATGCCCCCAGCCGATCTGAAGGCGGAGCTGAAGATGCTTGCGGACAGCGGGTACCACACGATTCTCCCGGACCAATTGTATGCCTACCTGACGAAGGGTGAGGCCCTTCCCAGCAAGCCGATCATGCTCACTTTCGACGACACCGATGAGGACCAGTACACGGTGGCTTGGCCGGAGATGAAAAAATACGGCTTCAAGGGCGTATTCTTTATCATGACCGTTTCACTCAATCGCCGGCCGCATTATATGACGAAGGAACAGGTCAGGGAGCTTTCTGACGCGGGTAACGTGATCGGCAGTCACACCTGGGATCATCACAGCGTCAAGAAATATCAGGGGAATGATTGGGTGATCCAGATCGACAAGCCGACGAAAGAGCTCGAGGCGATCACGGGGAAACGGATCCGGTATTTCGCTTACCCTTTCGGGTTGTGGAACCGGCAGGCATTGCCGGAGCTTCGGAAAAGAGGTTTCATCGCCGCCTTCCAGCTGGCCGACAAAATGGACCCGACGGACCCGCTGATGACGATCAGGCGCATCATTGTCGGCGGCGGCTGGAGCCTGAAGACGTTCAACACGGCGATCCACCGGGACTTCCATTAGGGAGCAGGTCTTCCGGAAGGATGGACGGGCGCTGCGTGATCATCCGCCAACCAGTCGCGAAACCAATAGCCGGAGCGTTTGATCGTGCGCAACTGTGTTTCGAAATCGACGTGAATCAGGCCGAAGCGCGCATGATAGCCGAAGGCCCATTCGAAATTGTCCGTGAGCGTCCAGGCAAAGAATCCTTTTACATTCACGCCTTCTTTGATCGCGCGAAGGAGTGCGAGCAGGTAGCCCTGATAATACTCGATCCGCGCCGGGTCGTCGACAACACCGTTCAATGCCTCATCCCTGAACGCCGCGCCGCTTTCGCTGATGATGATCTCTTTGACACCGCCATACAACCAAAACCGGCGGATGATGCGGTAAAAGCTTTCGGGATTGATCTCCCAGCCAAGCGCGGTCCGGGGCGCTTTGCGGGTCGAAGCCGTGACCTCGGAGGCCTGGACGACGGGGATCAGCGGATTATAGCGGACGACGACCGGGAAATAGTTCTGGATCCCGATAAAATCGAAATTGAAGGACATCCGCTCGGTATATTTCCAGCTGCGGTTGTAGAGCTCGAGCTTTTCCAGGAATCTGAAATCCTCCCGCGGGTATCCCCTGCCCAGCGCCGGCTCGATGAACAGGCGGTTCATCAGGATGTCCAATCGCTTTGCGGCCTGGATGTCTTCCGGCGAATCGGAATACGGGAGTACTTCAGAACAGGAGAAGCTGGTCCCGATATGGGCGTTTATGACCAGACTGCGAAGGATGCGGCCCCCTTCCGCCTGGGCGAGTGCTGCATGGTGGATCGCAGGAAAGAAGTTGGACAGTCCCCTCCGGCCCGGGGCGTGACGGCCCAGCATATATCCCAGGCTGGTGAACCCAAACGGTTCGTTGAGCACGATCCAGTCTTTAACCTTATCGCCATATTCTTCGGCGCAAAGCGTCACATACCGGCTAAACCATTTAAGGATGAGATAATTCGTCCAGCCTCCTTCCTTCTCCAACGCCTGCGGCAGGTCCCAATGATACAGGGTGACATAGGGTGTCAAACCCAGTCGCAGGCATTCGTCGATCACCCGATGGTAAAATGCGATTCCTTCCCGGTTAACCCTGCCGGTCCCTTCCGGAAGCAGTCGTGGCCAGGAAATCGAAAACCTGAAAGCCGAGAAGCCAAGCGCTTTTGCAAGGAGAAGGTCGTCCTTATAGCGGTGATAGAAGTCGCAAGCCACCATAGGTTTGCCGCCCCCTTTGATCTTTCCTTGCCGTCTTGAAAAACTGTCCCAGATCGAAAGACCTTTGCCGTCGGTATTCCAGGCGCCTTCATTTTGCAGGGCAGCCATTCCGACACCCCACAGGAACCCATCTCCGAATTCTCTTGCGATAAGCCTATGCAGGTTGGTGGCCACTGGGGTTATTGAGGTTAGTGGGACCTAGGGGGTCGGCAGCGAATTGTAATACCGGACGAGCTGGGTATAGTCCGATTCCGACTTTCCCTTAAGATGATGGGACCTGGCAAAAGATTCTACCGCTTCTTTTTTGTCGCTGAAGAGCTGCAGGATTTCCTGCCAGTTCTTTACGTGGGTGAAGGTCTTGTTCATCCGGACGAAATAGCTATCCAGCGAGACGATCTGCTCTTCGGTCGTAGAAGTGCCGTACGGGATCGTTTCCCGGATGGATTTTCTTGTCTTCCTGAGCAGACTGACTTTGTCATTCACCAGGACCTGGAGCCACGTGTTCGATTCATCCGCGCCGGCTTCCGGGATCTGGTCGCCTTTGACAAACAGGTACTTGGTACCCGTTGTCGTATCCGTCAGTTGAATTTGTTTCACCGGCGTGGTAGCGACCAGTTCATTACCGGCCGCGTCCTTGAAGTCTACCTCGTTGTCGAGGAGGTTCAGCCGGACCGCGTTGCTGGCATAGCTTGTTCCCGCTCCGTCGAACAACCGGGCCTTCATATATTCCTTGTTGAAATAGGGCGTGCCGTCGGTGACCCTGACATATTTATAGGGTTGGAGCATCAGCCCGTTCACGGCGTTCTCCACAGTCTGGTGGTTGGTGCCGTTGAAATCCTGAGCATCCACGTCGACGACTTGTTGTGCGTAACCGCCGATGCAGCGGCCGCACAATATGGCAGTGATGAGCAAGATCCGCATTCCTTAAAGATAGGGGAATTTTTCCGGATGAGTCCAGGTGATGGCCGGGTCCCGTCGGAACCAGGTCAGCTGGCGTTTCGCATATTGCCGCGTATTTGTCTTGATGCGGGCTACCGCTTCGTCCAGGGAACATTGCCCATCGAGATATGCAAAAATCTCTTTGTAACCCACGGTTTGCAGGGCGTTGTGGTTTCGGTAGGGGACGAGCGCACGGACTTCATCGACCAGACCCTGGGACAACATTTGATCCACACGATCCTGGATGCGGCGATGGAGTTCTTCCTTTGGCAGCTCCAGCCCGATCTTCCGGACGGCGAAGGGCAACTTCCGGGGGGCTCCCCGGCGAAAATCAAGGATCGACCGGCCGGTGGACAGCCTGACTTCCAATGCGCGCAATAGCCGCTGGGGGTTGAGCCGTTCTCCCGCGGCATAAAAGGCCGGGTCTTTCGACCGGAGTTCTTCCTGCAACCAGGCCAGACCGTTGCACTCATAGTCTTCCCGCAGGCGACGGCGAATCGCGGGATCGACGGGCGGGATCTCGTCCAGGCCTTCGAGAAACGCCCGCAGATATAGTCCGGTTCCGCCCACCATCACCGCGGCGGGGGATTGCCTGAAGATGTCGGCGGCCCAGCCGCGCGCCAGGTCGGCGAACAGCGCGGCATTGACTTCTTCGCGGATAGAGTGGGAGGAGATGAAGTAGTGGCGGACTGCGCTTAGTTCCTCCGGTGCAGGCTTAGCGACGCCTATGTTCAATTCGCGATAGCACTGACGGGAATCGAAAGAGATGATCTGCGTGCCGATCGATCGGGCCATCGAAATCGAAGCGGCAGTTTTGCCGACGGCCGTCGGCCCCAGGATGACTATGATGGTGTTGTCTCCCAATCCGGCTAGATGATTTCATCGGTCGCGCCTTCTTCTCCTTCGCCGGTCTCCTCTTCCGCGTCCGAACTTTCCTCGTCGCCTTCGACGCCGAAGCCTTCCGTCCCTTTGGTAAGGTCGTATTTTTCTTCCATTTCGGTTAGCTTGTCGCCGACCAGGCCCTTGGTCCCGTACTGCGAGGGAGGGATGCCTTCGGCCTTGACGACGGCGGGATAGTCGAGCTTTCCGTTTTCCTCCCTGGACACATTGATCAGTTCCACGAGAAAGCTCCAATTCTTGACGAAATCGTATACGTAGATGAACTTCTGGTTCGGGTCGCGGATCTCAGACCCGATCGTGGTCGCATCCATCAACAACGGTTCTGCCTTATAGGGTCGGTCGTATTTTTCCAATGAGATCTCCCGGCCGCGTTGCCAGTGATCGTTGCTGCGAAAAAATGTAGCCTGGTGTTTGCTGTCGAACTCATAGGCTTTCAGGATCACCTGGTGAAGTTGCAGGAAGGTTTGCGTATGGCGAACCGCCACATCCCTGTAGATGCTGTCATCCTCCTCAAAATAGATCCTAAATTTCAAGATCGCCATGGCTGATATTCGATTTATTCGTCACAAGATACATAAATTCACAAAACGCAACTTGATTTACTTGACCGGCTTCAAATTCAATTCCACAGCCTTTTTCATCATGAAATCGTATGCTGCTTCATAGTTGTTGGGAATCACTCCGTCAAGGATGGCTTCCCGGATCGCGTTCTTCAAATCGCCGACAGATCTGCCTGGCGGCAGTGCGAAAATTTCCATGATCATGTCCCCTGTGACGGGCGGCTGCCAGTTGCGGATACGGTCCTTTTCCTCGACATCCCGGAGTCTATCGCGGACCATATTGAAATTCTCGAGATAGCGCCTGACCTTTTGCTTATTCTTCGACGTTATATCCGCATCGCAAAGCATCATCAGCGCATCTATACCGTCTCCGCAATCGAAAAGAAGCCTTCGGATAGCCGAGTCCGTTATATTCTCCTTCGTCAGGCTGATCGGTCTGAGATGGTATTCCACCAGCTTCTGGACGAAGCGCATCTTTTCGTTGAGCGGCAGTTTCAACCGGGAAAATATACGCGGGACCATCCTTGCGCCCACCACTTCGTGCCCGTGAAAGGTCCAGCCATGGTCTTTCTCGAATCGTTTGGTTGCCGGCTTCCCGATGTCATGCAAGATCGCGGCCCAGCGCAACCACAGGTCGTCGGTATGGCGGCTGATATTGTCCAGCACTTGCAACGTGTGGTAAAAGTTGTCCTTGTGGCCATGCCCGTCGATGTATTCGGCGCCGGCGAGATCTACCATTTGGGGGAAAATGATCTTGAGCAGGCCGGTCCGGTACAGGAGGTCCAGCCCGATCGACGGGACTTTGGCCAGGATGATCTTGTTCAGTTCATCGGTGATGCGCTCCTGGGACACGATCCTGATCCGGGGCGCATCTTCCGTGATGGCGTCCAGGGTCGGCCCGTCGATCGTAAAGTGAAGCTGGGTCGCGAAGCGGATCGCCCGCATCATCCGCAACGGGTCGTCGCTGAATGTGCGCAGCGGGTCCGTAGGCGTCCGGATCAGTTTCCTTTTCAGGTCCTCCCGGCCGTCGAAAGGATCGACCAGTCTCCCATAGTCCGCGGCATTCAGGCTGATGGCCATCGCGTTGATCGTGAAGTCGCGGCGGAGCTGGTCATCCGCGACCGTGCCGGCTTCGACCTCCGGTTTGCGGGACTCGGCGCGGTAACTTTCCTTGCGGGCGCCGACGAACTCTATTTCCAGGTCCTCCCATTTGATCTGGGCGGTACCGAAATTCTTGAAAAAGGAAACGGCAGGCTTTGGGCTGAGGCTGGCTGCGACCTTGTGGGCGAGCTGGATCCCATCGCCGACGCAGACGATGTCCGCGTCCTTCGTGGGCCGGCCGATGAGCCTGTCGCGGACGAAGCCGCCGATCAGGTAACAGTCAACGTGCAGTTCCGCCGCAGCCTGGGCGATCCGCTCAAAAACGAAGGCTTCTTTATCGGTGCAATGGATATCCATGGCGATTACGGCCGCGAATTTATAAAAGTTTGTAATAGCTGGGCTTCCTCGATTTTCCAGGCGCATTTAAAATGACCGCGGGGGCAGGCGCGGTATCCGTGCAGGCCGCAGGGCCGGCAGTCGAGGGGTTCGGCGATTTCCACAATATGCCGCACGTCGGAGAGCGGTCCGAACCCGAAGGCCGGGATGGTTGAACAATAGACTGCCGTTACAGGAGCGTTCACCGCCGATGCAAAGTGCATGGGCGCTGAATCGTTGACATAGTTCATTCGCGCGCCGCGCATCAGCGCCGCGGATTGAAGGAAACTAAGCGTGCCGCTGAGATCGACGATATCCGGCCGGTCGCAGCGGATCCGTTCACAGATCGCCTTATCGGACGCGGCGCCCAGCAGGTAAGTCGTGTGCCCGGGCGGCAGTTCCCGGAGGAAGGCCGACCATTTTTCCGCCGGGTATTGTTTCGTAAACCAAACGGATGCCGGGGACACCGTGATATAGGGTGTTGCCTGATATGCACGCACCTTTTCTTCGTCGGCCTTGCAGGGGTAAAGCCGCGGCCTGGCGGGGCGTTCGTCCGTCAGGCTCCGGATGAGGAGCTGGTTCCGGTCGATCTCGTGCGGGCCGCCCGCCGTGCTGACGATATGGGGGATGCGCTGGTTGAAAAGGCGGCTCAGCGGGTTCTTATCGAACCCGATCGTCCGGCGTGCCCCGGAGAAAGCGGTGAGCATACCTGTCGCGGCGAACCGTTGCACGTTGATGACCGCGTCATAACGATTGCTGCGGATCCGTCGCAGGAGCCGCCAGAGGTTGGCCAGCTTGCGCCGGCGCTTGTCCCAAACAAGCACCTCCCGGAGAAAGGGATGATCCGTCAGCAAGGTCTCATTCCCTTTTCGGACGAGAAAATCGATATCCGCCTCCGGAAAGCGGGTGTGAAGCTTCTCGATCAAAGCCGTTGCCAGTACGACGTCGCCGATGAACGCAGTTTGTATGACCAGGATTTTCTGCACGCGGCAAAAGTACGGCTTTTCAGGGACGGATAGTGGTCACCGTGCCATCCGCGTTCCAGCGCACAACAGACGATGGCTGTGCAGGCGTCATGTCGTCGCGCCGGTGTGATACCACATAGTTTACGCCTTCGAGAACGCGGGGGTCGATCTCGCGGTAAAGGGCCGGTGCGGGCTCACCGGAAACATTGGCCGAGGTCGAAACGATGGGTTTGCGGAAGCGTTTGATCAGATGACGGCAGAAGAGGTCGTGTACGAGCCGGATGCCGATCGTTCCGTCGGCGTTGATCAAATTCGGCGCGAGGCCGACGGCGCCGGCATAGATGACGGTGGTGGGTCTGGAGACGGTTTGCAGGTAGTCGAAAATGCGCAGATCGGGCTGACTGGTATATTTGAGGATATCGCGCCGGTCGGCAGCGAGCACGATGAGGCTCTTGGATTCCACGCGGTTCTTAAGCCTATAAACCCTTTTGACGGCATCGGCATTCGTCGCGTCGCAACCGATACCCCAGATGGTATCCGTCGGATAGCAGATCAGGCCACCCCGGTTCAACGTCTCGAGACAAGCAAGGATATCCTTTTCGAACCCGTTTTCCATGGCGGCAAAAATAGTATGTTTGCGAAAAATTTACCGATGGAATGGCAACAAATGATTGCAGAGGCCTGGAAGGACCGGGAACTGGTGAAGGAAGCCCGGTATGCCGCGGCGGTGCGGGCGGTGATCGAAGAATTGGACAAGGGCCGGCTGCGGGTGGCTTCGCCGTCGGCGGACGGCGGATGGCGCGTCAATGAATGGGTCAAGCAGGCCATCCTGCTATATTTCGGCATCCAGCAAATGCAAACCTGGGAGCTGGCCCCATTCGAGTTCTATGACAAGATTCTGCTGAAAAACAACTACAAAGAGTTGGGCGTCCGGGCGGTCCCGCATGCAGTCGCGCGCTACGGCGCCTACCTGGCACGCAATGTCGTGCTCATGCCCAGCTATGTCAATATTGGCGCCTATGTCGACGAGGGGACGATGGTGGACACCTGGGCGACGGTTGGCAGCTGCGCCCAGATCGGCAAGGGCGTGCATCTCAGCGGCGGGGTCGGCATCGGCGGCGTGCTGGAACCCCTGCAGGCCTCCCCGGTGATCATCGAGGACGGCGCTTTCCTGGGTAGCCGCAGTATCGTCGTGGAAGGAGTGATCGTGGAAAGAGAAGCAGTACTCGGGGCAAACGTAGTCCTGACGCAATCCACGCGGGTCATCGATGTCAGCGGACCCGAGCCCGTCGAATTCAAGGGCAGGATCCCTGCACGAAGCGTCGTGATCCCCGGCACCTATCCGAAGCGGTTCCCCGCCGGAGAATACCAGGTGACCTGCGCCCTGATCATCGGCAGGCGCAAACCCAGCACGGACCTCAAGACCAGCTTGAACGACGCGCTGCGGGATTTTAATATAGCGATATGAAATGGCAGGGATTTCTGATCTCCTTTACCGGGGCGATTTTGTTTTCCACAAAAGCGATCCTGGTCAAGCTTGCCTTTCACCATACCCATACGGACGGGTTGACGTTGCTGATGCTGCGGATGTTGCTTTCCCTTCCCTTCTACCTCCTGACCGCACTCTGGACGAGCCGCCGGGCCAGGAATATCCGCATGAAACCCGGTCAATGGGGATGGGTTATCCTGCTCGGTCTGCTCGGATATTACGTGAGCAGCCTCTTCGACTTTATCGGGTTGCAGTATATTTCGGCGGGGTTGGAACGGCTGATCTTGTTCCTCTACCCCAGTTTTGCAGTCCTGATCAATGCCATGTTGTTCCGGCAGCGGATAAGCCGGGCGCAGGTGGTGGCCCTCGTTCTGAGCTATACCGGCATCGGGATCGCCTATTTCGGAGAACTAAAGATCGATACCGGCAACCCGCATTTCTTTTGGGGTAGTTTCCTTGTCTTTATCTGCAGCATTACCTACGCGTTCTATTTATCGGGAACCGGCAAGATGGTTCCTTTGCTCGGTGCGGCCAAATTTACGACCTTTAGCATGCTGACGGCGACGCTGGGGGTGCTGACGCATTATTTTATCCGGCAGGCCGTGTCGGGGCATGCGGCCGTGCCCACGGGCCCGGGGACTGGCGCCTTATGGACTTATGGCATCGCGCTGGCGCTGGTTGCGACGGTGATCCCTTCGTACATGTTATCCGCGGGGATGAAGCGCATCGGGGCGAACAATGCAGCTATTGTCACAAGCGTGGGACCGGTGTCGACGATCGTGCAAGCCCATTACTTTCTGGATGAACCCATCTTTATGGAGCAGGTTATTGGGACGGTGATGGTCATTATGGGCGTGTTGCTGATCGGCTGGCGCGGCGCCAAAGCAGTGGGCGAGACGCCGGAGGCGCAGGAGGTGGCGGTGGAGGGGGCGTGAAGGAATTGTAAACGATCGATCATGGGTGATATACAGCAGGCGCATACTTTCGACGCCATCGTGATTGGTTCCGGCATCAGCGGCGGCTGGGCGGCAAAGGAACTCTGCGAACGAGGGCTCAAAACACTGGTGTTGGAGCGGGGCCGGAATGTGGAGCATATCAAAGATTACCCCACCGCAACAAAGGGCCCCTGGGAGTTCCCGCACCGGGGCAAGGAGCCGCTCGGTGTAACCACAGAAAACCCTGTCGTAAGCCGCTGCTATGCCTTTGGCGAGGATACACAGCATTTTTTTGTGAAGGACAAGGAGCACCCGTATATCCAGGAAAAGCCCTTTGATTGGATACGCGGCTACCAGGTTGGCGGAAAATCCATTACCTGGGGCCGGGCCTGTCAGCGCTGGAGCGAGTTCGAGTTCACCGCGCCAATGCGATATGGCTATGCGGTCGACTGGCCCATCCGGTACGCGGATATCGCGCCGTGGTATTCGCATGTGGAGAGGTTTGCCGGCATTTGCGGCGACCGGGACGGGCTGGAAGCTTTGCCGGACGGGGATTTCTTGCCGCCATTTGAGATGAGTTGCGTGGAAGAAGATATCCAGCGAAAGCTGAAAGAAAAATATCCGGACCGGCACATGGTGAAGACCCGCTGGGCGCACCTCACGCAGCCAAACCCGATCCACATCCAACAGGGTCGCGGACAATGCCAGGCCCGTGATCTCTGCACGCGCGGTTGTCCATTCGGCGGCTATTTCAGCTCTGTGTCGTCCACGCTGCCCTGGGCGAAGAAGACCGGCAACCTGACGATCCGGCCTTTCTCGGTGGTGCATTCCGTCATTTATGACGAGAAAAAAGGGAGGGCGACCGGGGTACGGGTGATCGACACCAATACCAAAAAGCAATACGATTTTTTTGCCCGTGTGATCTTCCTCAACGCCGCCTGCCTCAACACGAATCTGATCCTTCTTCATTCAACATCGCGGCGGTTCCCCAACGGCTTGGGCAATGACAGCGGGCTCCTGGGCAAGTACGTCGCTTTTCAGAACTATCGCGGCAGCGTCCATGGCAGGGTCGAGGGTTTCCTGGACAAATACTATTATGGCAGGAATCCGACAAACCCGATCATTGCGAACTACCGTAACCTGCATAAACAGGATACCGATTACATCGGCGGATTTCTCACGTTCGTCTATTCCAACCGCGAACGACGCCGGTGGGACGATGGCGTCGGCGGGGAGCTGAAGCGATCGTTGAGCGAACCCGGACCCTGGCAGGCCGGCATGTATATGCAAGGCGAGACCATTCCCAGGGAATCCAACCATGTGCGTCTCAGCGACCGAGAGGTGGACCCCTGGGGGATACCGCAATTGATCACGTCCGTCGGGTATGACGTCAATGATGACAGGATGGTGAAGGACTTCCTGGAACAAAGCGCCGACATGCTGCAGGCTGCCGGCCTAAAGGACATTACCACCCGGGACACCCATCAGGCGCCCGGTCTCGACATACATGAAATGGGCGGCTGCCGGATGGGACAGGATCCCCAGACGTCCCTCCTGAATAAATGGAACCAACTGCATCTTTGCCAAAATGTCTTCGTTACGGATGGCGCCTGCATGACGAGTACCGGCAATCAAAGCCCTTCCATCCTGTATATGGCCTTCGCCGCACGCGCCGCGAATCATGCGGCGGATGAAATGAAAAAAGGAAATTTGTAAAAGCAGATCGGGCTGTCAAGAAAAATTGCCCTTTTTTGGGACCGTTCCCATCTTTCGCTATATTTGCACCCCCGAACGAAAACTAACTGCGTTTTCTTGATACGGATGCCCAGGTGGCGAAATTGGTAGACGCACTGTTTTCAGGTAGCAGCGCCGCAAGGTGTGCTGGTTCGAATCCAGTCCTGGGCACTAAAAAAGCACAAAACCCGTTGATAATCAACGGGTTTATTTTTTTGGTGGGTCAATTTATGCCCCTTTTTCACCCCTTCTGCCCTGTTTGGTGACCCACCGTTGACCCACGAACTTCGTAGTTTTGACCCACCAAATAATCATATTTTTTATGGGCATAACTATAGTAAAGAAACCGTCTCGTGGTAAAGGGGAACCGAAGGTCTTTTATACGCTTGCCTGGGGAAGAGGACCAGGAGAACGGGAGGCCACCGGCATCTATACTTACACAAAACCTCAAAATAAGATCCAGCGGGATCATAACACCGACGCCTTGCTTGTCTTGGAAAAAAAACGGTCCCAGATGGTCCTCGACCTTCAATCTGTTTCTGTTGGGTCTGTTCCCGCCCAAAGAGAAGGCCCAAAAGAGAAAGAGCGTTTGAAGGGTTCAAAGATAGGGTTTGAGAATAAAAGCGCT
>DATNBP010000054.1:0-33240 GCA_035572015.1 Puia sp.
AAGCGGTGAAAACCGTTCTCCGACGCCCAAATGCCACTTCCCGATAATTCCGGTTGCATAGCCTTTGCTCTTCAGCATTTGTGCAATGGTCACTTCGCTGTCACTGATACCGATCCTGGAATAGGGTCCCAATGCCCCATACAGACCGATCCTGTTGGGATAACAACCGGTCATCAAGCCCGCCCGGGAGGCGGTGCAAATGGGCTGAGCCGAATAAAAGTCGGTGAATCGCATGCCCTGCGCCGACAGTCTGTCGATATGTGGCGTTACATAATCTATGCCGCCGTAGGCATCGAGGTCTCCATATCCCATATCGTCCATGAGGATCAGTACGACATTGGGACCGGTACGCGGCGGCTTGATTTCCTGGCCAATGCCGGCTGTTCGGATGGCAAATAGCGCCCAACCAACAAGTACGGCAACACAAGAGGCTCTTCTCATATAACACGAACGTTAATGTATCGGGTATGTCCTCGCCTGTTATCAAGGCGGCTGTCCAGCCTGTAAAAACAGGCTGGCTAAAGCCACCCACCATTACACCTGCACATGAGAATTTTGATGAGGGTGAGAATCACCCCACGCCGGGGCGCTCACATCAGGGATATAAAACTATAACTATGCCGCGAAATCCAACTGACATAAATTGATAAATTGTAAACCAAATTTATCCAGTTCGCAATTCGCCCAAAGCCGCTACCAGTCTGTCCAAATCGTCCGTCGTCGTATAGATGTTCGGGGTGATGCGGACCCCCTGCACATTAGCGCCGTCAATCGCAACCGTATATATCCGGTACTTCTTCATTAACACCGCTGCGAGGTCCGCCGGCTTCATGTCCCTTACGCCGACGTTGGCAATTCCACAAGCCCGCATAGCCTCCGCCGGCGTATTGACAACCAGGTTATCCATATTCCTGACCTTTTCCGTCCAATACCGCTGGAGATACCGGAGCCTGGATTCCTTCCTGTCAGCTCCGATCTTCCCGTAATAGTCTATGGCATTTTCTATCGAAAGGTTGCTGTGAACGGGGTTCGTCCCGGTATGGCCCAGACAAAGAATGTTGTCGTCACCCAGTCGGGGACTGTCAGCCAGCAACGGCCAGAGGTCCGGGATATTCTCCTTCCGGACATATAAGAAGCCGCAGCCCAGCGGGGCGCTCAGCCATTTATGCAAGCTGGTCCCGTAATAGTCGCACCGCAACTCCGCAACGGAAAACGAAATATGCGCAAACGCGTGCGCTCCGTCCACCAGCACTTTGACACCCTTGCCATGCGCCATATCGCAGATCTTCCGGACCGGAAGGATCTGCCCGGTAATATTGATCATATGGCTCACCATCAGCAACTTTGTTTGGGAAGTGATGGCATCGGCATACAATTGCACGATCTCCTCGTCGGATGCGGGATGGTTGGGAACGGAGACCACTTTATTGACCACCCCGTATCTTCTCGCCACCAACCTGAACATATCGATCATCGCTCCATAATCCTGCTCCGCCATCACGGCCTCATCCCCCGGTACCCAATGAGTGCCCCCGATCACCAGGTCCAGGGACTCCGTGGCGTTCCGGGTGATGATCAGTTCATCCTTCGGGCAGCCGGCCAGCCCGGCTAACTTCGCGGCTATGGCGGCATTGTCTTTGACCCGATGGTTCCGCATATAGTAAGATCCCTGATAGTTGACCTCTCTGACATGCCGGATGAACTGCTCCAGGATCTCCTCGGGCATGAAGCAATAATACCCGTTCTCCAGGTTGATATAGTCTGGCTTTAGCTTGTACCCGTTGCGGATGCCCGCCCAGAAATCCTCCGAAGAAGCCAGTATTTGGGGGTCCGCCGACTGGTACTTTTCGAGCCATCGGTCCAGACGACCGAATACCGGGGCCATGCCTGCCAGGGAAATGTTCTTGATAAAAGAGCGCTTATTCATGATGCTGTTTGAAGGTTTGGATGCCGACTACCGGGCGGATCGATAGGGGACCTCCTCCACGGCGACCGGCCCCAGCAGACCGGAAGTCTGCACATGAAATTTTTCGTCGCCCGTTGCCGACCTGTCGCTGCTCATCGCCGGGACATTGGTCCGGCAGTACTTCTTCCCGTCCGGCAAATTCATGTCGCCGGTCAATCGATTGACCCACATATTCGTTACTTTGATCTCCATGCTGTTCGCGCCTTCGTTCAAATAGTCCCTGATCGGCAGGGTAAAGGGATACGTCCATGCCGTCCCTGCCGGTTTCCCGTTGATATACACCTGGGCCACGTCGAACACACTGCCCAAATTCAAATCAATCCCGCTGTCCCTTGCCAATTCCTTTTTGCTGAAAAAGACGGTCTTTTTGTAACAGGCTGTACCCGAAAAATATTTGACGCCCGGATCGGCGGAGGCCGTCCAGGAAGTAAGCGTATCTAGCCGTATAGAATCCGGCGCTCCGCTGTACTTCGGGAAGGATACCGTCCAGGGGCCATTTACTTCGCGGGTTTCTTTGGGTGCGAGATCCTCGTATTCCCGAAGCTGCCGAGGATGCGGGCTAAACAGGATAAAACACGAACCGTATGGCGCCAATCGGAGTTTCAACCGGGTTATCCCGGCGGCCGGTGTCGCTGCCGTTCCCGCTGTCGCTGCTGCCGGCGTTGTCGCTGCTGCCCCCGCTGTCGCTGCCGTTCCCGCTGTCGGCGCTGTCGCTGCTGCCCCCGCTGCCTCCACTTCCGAATGTCGGATGCCGTATTGAGCCCCCGTGACCGGATCCCAGCGTTCCACCTCCTTACCGGCGGCCCTGAATCCGCAGTCCTCCGACATGTACCGGTCCGTCCTGTTCCGCACAAAGTATATCTGCGTATCCCCGGTCTGTCGGTGAATAAAATCCAGCTTCGCCGTATCCGCGGTAAAATCCTTTGCAATACCCAGTTTATCCAACGCTGCATCTATGCTGATATTCCGGGCCGCGCCGGCGAATTCATTTGCCGGGGCGTTCGATGCGCCTTCCACCAGCACATGCGCTCCTGATGCGATCAGGCTTTTAATTTTTGCCCGCACGGCCGCCGGTATATCGCTTCCGGCGGAAATGACAAGCAGCCGGTAGCTCACGCCGTCCGGAAGAAGGAGTTTACCGGCTGAGACGGTCATTCTATGTAGCAGCACATCCGTATTCACGACATCGAAATCATATCCCGTGCTGAGACCCTCCAACCGTGGTCTTTCCGGCGATCCCTGGAGGTCCGGGAAAAAGTGCGGAGCTTTATCGCCATAGTACCAGGCCACGTCGGATACGGGTTGTCCCTGACGAAGCAGGTAGGAACATCTCGCCAGATAATCCATGAATGGCTTGGCGGCTTCCCACCACGTCGCAGTGGGGTTAATATCCGAGCCCGCATGATAGGCCCTTCCGGGCAAGCCGAATTCGGGCCGGGTATTGGCAAATGCATGGATGGTCAGGCTGTTCATCCCTTCACAAAAGGCACGGTCGGCATAAGGCTTCAGGTCATGGGGTGCATCCTTCCATCTTCTCCACGTGGTGAACGCTTCGGCATCCGTCAATGGGAGGCCGTAAATATGCGAAGCGCTGGCAATTTCCTTGACGAGGAAGATATGGTGACGATTGCGGATCCAGAATTCGCCGCGGGGAACGCTCACGCTGCCCAGCGCCTTCAGCGCCTCCACCGGGCATGAATTCCAGATCGGCGGCCCCGGTCCTCCCGCTTCGGCGTCCAATTGGATACCATACGGGGAAAGAAATGCCTTGCCGGTTACATAATGGCTGAAGATGAGCTGGTCGCTGATGGTTTTATGGTATCTGTCCAGGAATTTCGCCGATCCGCCGGGCACCCGCCACCCGGCAAAGGCGGGTAAAAAGGGCAGGATATCGTAGCCGTTATGCGCAAAGAAAATACTCGCCAGGGAATCGGTCCATGGAATTCCGGCGTCCAATTCCATGCTATCAAACGACAAGTAGGCCAGACCAACAGCCCCCGCATTATCCGTCGAAATGCCCAAACGGTCCAGCATATACTTCAGATGTCTCCTCGTAGCGGCCGGGTCGAGAAAATCGATCAACAGACCGTCGGAGCAGGGACTCGGGACAATTAAATGTTGCCCGGTATTGGAGCAAACGAACCGCAGCAGGGTCCAATGACCCGGGGGGACTTGCCATGTCAATGTTCTTCCATCGAACCGGCTGTTGAGGATCCGGACGTCGTTGACACTACTGATGTTGCTGTCCTTATTATCCCGTACCGCCAACACCGCCACCTCCTTAAAAAAGACCGGCATGCCATTTTTATCCTTCGGGCATTGCGCGGGGACAGCCGGAAAAGGAATGGTCCCGGAAAATAAGGACGGGCCGCTCACTTTCCGTTGCGAGTAATAGAGGGCTTTTGCGGCCCAGTCTGGCTTCACCCACGATCCGCCTGCGTTCCAACCGCTCGAGCCGATCAATCCCAACTTCAGGCCCAGCCGCTTTCCTTCCGCCAGCGCATAGCGGATCGATCGTACCGATTGGTCGCCCAGGAACGCCGGCCCCTTCCCATATGCCTGTCCGGGATTGTATATTGCCGCTACGTCCCATATTTCCGCCCGGCCCATTCCTTTTGCCTTCATTTCCTCCAGGTCATGTGTAAGGGATGCATCTGTCACGTCTCCGTTCAGCCAACACCAATAGGCGCCCGGCCTGCAGGAAGCCGGCGGATCGGCGAAATCCCGGGAAAGCAGGGTGAGGCCCTGCCCGGCGGCGCGGGCCCCACCGGCGCGGGCCCCACCGGCGCGAGGCGGGATCATTGGCCTTCCCCCGCCGTCGCGAGGCGGGTATTTTGGCCATACTTTTATATTCCTTTCGCCTGCACTCCAGCTGCAAAAGGGACCCGCGGCATTATACCCCGTCCCTCTTCCCTGAGCATTGTAGTCGGTATCGAACCGGATAGGAGACCCGTCCGGACCTTCAAACATTACACCAGGCACCACCGCCTCCCCGAGATCCGCGCGCTCTATTTCCTTCAAACCCCCTTCCGCGGGGCCGCCTGCGGAGTCGCCTCCGGAGTCGCCTCCGGGGAGGCCATCCGTCCGGATGTTCAAATACACTCCGTCCGGCTTTTCTTCGACCCGTAGGGTTGCTTCCTGCTGCTGCTGCACGGCGACCTCCCGCACACCCTTCTTGTACGGCACCGCACCATTCCAATACACATTCCCTTCGGCTTTTACCGGCAACTTCACTTCCGACATTTCGCTGATAAAGTAAGCTGAGGAGGGCAAGCTGTCGGGATAGTCATTGTAGACGCCCAATCCATAGCCCATCGAACCGTTTTCCCGTTTTGGCCTGCCTGCCTTTTCAAAAATGTCATAGCCGGGAGCCGGTGTCTGTATAAAAACGTTGTGCAGATACCTGTCATCCCCGCCCTGTGTCGTCATGATACCGGCCACCGCTGTGGAATGAGGATAATGATAAGGCGTAAACCTGATGTTTTCCGTGCCCCTGCAAATCTGGCCGGCAAACAAATTGTTGATAAAGGCGCTGCCCGTTGACAGGTTCCACAAATTGAGGCTGGACAGGAAACAGTTGTTATCGATAATGTGTGGACCGTGACTTACTTCAAGATGAAGGTCCATCCAACTGTTGTCATACAAAAGGTTACCCGTGATCCGTATGCCCTGCGCCTCCCAGTCGATCCAGATCCCTTTGAACGCGTGGTGAACGCAATTGTCCTTTATCAACACATCAATCGGCGCATGCAGCTTGATTCCCGCCATTTCAAAACCGCCCCATTGGCGCTTCACATAGATGTTATAGATCTCATTGCCATAAATGCTGCTGAATATTGCGCCCATATTCCCGCAAATACCGGCTTGTTCGCAATTGAAAATGATATTCCTGCGGACGATATGCGAACCTACAGTCTCCCTTGACCAGCCAAACCTGAGCGCGCTGAAAATCGTTTCCAATTGGCTGATATGCCCACTCTTTACTTTATACGCGGACGAATAGTTCTGACCGGTCATCCGGTCCGCGCCCAGGCTGATCCCCGTACACTTCGAATCGCTGATGATATTGTCTTCGATGATCCAGCCTTTGCTCCAATGAGGGCCGATCAATCCCGTTTGCTCCGCGGTCGGCGGGGCCCAGTTGGTCGCCGCCTGCTTCAACAGGAATCCCCGGACGGTAATGTAATTGACGCCCGGCCTCCGGGGATAAAAGACCGACGGCCTGACATTGATCTCAACCCGTTCGTGGTTGGGGTCGGAGCCATGAAAATTGGCCCATATGGTCGTTGCCCTGCTGTCTGCCTTGCAGCACCATTGGTACAAGGACGCCTGCTGGTCCTCCGCCCCTTTCAACGGCCTGGGTTCGGCCACTTCGCGGGGCGAAGCCACTTCAAAAAAGGACTTCCCGTTGAGGTACACTTCGCCGGTATGGTGGATCCGGCCGAGATCGAGGAACCAGTCCCCGCCGACGACCTCCCGATACGGATTGTAAGATCCGAACATGGCGTTATCGAGCGTCACCTTCCAAACCCCGTTGCCTGTCTCTTTCCATCCCTTAACGACCTCCGATCCGGTGACAACGACCTTTTCCCCCGCGGCGGACCGATACAGGATCCGGTTTACCTCGTTGGTGCCGCCGGTTTCGGGATCGACCCACTCCCGGTAAATTCCCGCATGGACGGTGATCGTGTCGCCTGCCCTAGCCACGCGGCTTGCCGCCATGATCGTCCTCAACGGATGGATGGAACTGCCATCCGCGTCATCATTGCCGGCTACCGAGACATGATATTCCCTGCCCGCCGCGGGGAACGCCCCCAGCCAACAAAGGTTGATACAGAGCTGAATGATGACGGCTATTTTCATTCTTTATCCATATATCCCTTATCCATGATATCGATAAAGCCCAGCAAGGCGCCCCAGTGATAGAACGGGTCGCTCATGCCCGAGTCACTCCCCACACCAGAAGTGGCATTATAATTTTCATAGACATGGCGCTCGCCCAGCCAGGATTTCAACAGCAGCGCGGTTGACTTGTCCACCATATCCTTCTTTGCCTCCGGAAAGCTGTAATTCCGCATGCCGAGGTAAACCAGGAAATTCATCGGGGCCCAGATCCTTCCCCGCCAGTATTTGTTGTCGGTGAAGGCCGGGTCGTTCCTCGCAATCGAAGGCATGATATATTGCCCGTAGAATTCATCGCGGCTATAAAAATGTTTGCGCATCATTGTCAACGCCTGCTCCCGATTGGGGACTTTTGCAAGAAGGGGATAGAAGAGGGTCGGGGACAACCGGTAACTGAATTGACCGGTGATGAGGTTCCTGTTCAGATAAAGCCCAAACCGATCGTCCCAAAGCGTCGAAAGCTTCCTGGAATATTTCTCCGCGCGGTCTCTCAATTCCTTTGCTATCTCTGCCTTTCCCAAAGCGGTTGCGATGTCTGACAGCGCGTGGCAATCGGCAATGTAGAGGCTCATCAGTCCGACGTCGGCCTGCATCAACCGGTGCCTGGAGCTGTCAAACACCGCCTCATCCCACATGGGGGAATTGTCCAGTCCCGACTCCCATTGCGCCCCCTTTTTGGTGCCGATGCCTTTGATCAGGAACGCGGATATATTGCCGTACCGGTAGGGGTCCGAGCCCCAGCACAAGTACCCGTCGATATCGCGCCGATTGGCCCACCACCGGTTCCAGCGCAGCAGGGCGTCGAAGACTTCGCGCAGGAACCACTTCTCGTGATACCGCTTATAGATTTCGTTTACCACCAACGAACCTACGGGAGGCTCCGAACGATCTTCACTTTTACAAACCGCCGAGCCATAGTTCGGCACGAATCCCCCCTTTGTGATCTCCTTCGTGATGGCGATGGCGTTGGCATAGGCCAGGTCTTTGTTGTCCAGCGACAACATATAGGCGGCGAAATAATTATCCCATTCGAACAGGATCCACCCCTGCCAGCCGACACACCAGTTGCGGCTCACCGGCGTGATCACCCTTTTACCCGGCCCGTCATACACCGTATTCCAGGCCAGCACCGTCTGCATCGCGTTGTATTCCTCCTCCGATCCTTTATACCTGCGCCTGGCGTTCTCGCATTTCAGCTTTGCCTCGCCGATCGTTCGTTCAATTTCCTCCACCGGCACGGACCCGCCCGAGGTGAGGGCGATCGCGTGATCCAGCGAAAAGGTGAGCCCGCCGGCTGACGATACACAGGAACCTCCGGCGACAGACAAGGTTTGGGTGCCCGAAGCCGTTTTCCAGGTGATCCCGGCACGTGCGACCTTTATTTCACCCTCCGCTCCCCATAATAATCGCGGGTCGACGATAAGCGAGTCTTCATCCGAATGCCCGACGGGGCTGATCAGCAAATACAAATAGTTGTTCCTCGCCGCGGATTGAACGCGCAGGCTGATGTGATGCCACTCCACCGTTAGGTCGGTATAAGACCCGTCGTAGGCGTGGGGGCCGGGAACGACATGCTCTCCCGTACCGTACGACTCCTTGCCGATCAATGCCTCCTTTAGCGTATCGCCCTGTCGATGATCCAGCAATTGCAGATCGACTGCGATACCTTCCGGTAACAATACATGCGACAATACGCTGTTGGTGTTCCAGGTATTCCATCCCTGGCAAAGCCGCCTGTTCAATTCCGTAAGCTGCTTTCCGGGATCGCTCCCCTGCATTGACCTTCCCTGCGCTTCCGGGGAATCCCGAAAAAGGAATAAGGACAAGACGCCGGCCGTGACCCATTTGGTTTTCATACTTTTTTCTCCTTGTAATTTCCTCGCCCTACCACCCCGGATTTTGCGTCAACGCCGTATTTAAGGTCAGATCGTTGGTTGGCAGTGGCTTCAGATAGTTCTTTGCAGGGTTGAATCCCCATCCGCCGTTCGGACCCGTCAGGGCATTTACATAAGGATCGAGGTAGTTGTTGGCATCGTACGGCAGGTTGGGATTCACTCCTTTCAATTCAGCGGTATAATACGCGCCTTTTGGCCTGACGCCCGCAAACAGCTGATCCGCCCTCCAGCGCATGAGGTCATCATAGCGGAACCCTTCGTTCAATAGCTCCACCTCGCGCTCCCGCCTGATCTCATACAGGTAGTCAGGCAGAGAATAGCCGTAATTGGGCCATGCGGGGTCGACAGCGATCGCGCCCAACACCAAATGGGGCATCGCCACCCGGTCCCTCAATTTATTGATGCTGATATCCAGATCGGATTGGGTGAGCTGTCCCAGTTCAGCCTGTGCCTCGGCATAATTCAGCAGGGCTTCGGCGTACCGGAATACAATATATGCCTGATTATAGCTATAATTTCCCGTTGCCGGGTCGACCTGCGGCCTGCGAAATTTTTGCGACTCATATCCGGTCGTACTGTTCTGTGAGGAACTCAACCCCGGCGTCGTAAAGAAAGTCGTGTCGTTCTTCACATCGATCGTGATCGGGTCGCCGGGGTTCATGACCGACTGCACACACCTGGGGTCCCGGTTAACAATGACCACCCGTATATCGGTATCTCCCTTATAGAGGGGGCTGACGGATATCGGCAGGCCGTCGGTACAGAGATACATGTCCATCATGCCCTTTGTGAGCCCGGACCCGTTGGGCCAGTTCCACACTTCATTTCCGAAATTGCCGCCGTACGCCTCCTGATTATAGCCTCTCCATAGCATGACCTCGGGATTGCCGGTATAGTCGATCTGGTTGAACAGGTTGTAATAGACCTGGTTGGGATCGCCTGTGTAAACCGCATACCTTCCCCCGTCGATGACCGCCCTGGACGCCTGTGCCGCCTTACTGAGAAATCCGCTTCCGTCGGTCTTTCCCTTAAAAGCGTCATTCTGGTGGTACTTCTCCCAGGTCCCTTCATACAGGCAGACCCTTGATTCAAACAGCGACGCGACATCCTTGTTGAGCCGTCCGGCGGGAAGATTGGCCTGAACGTCCATGTCGGCAATGGCGGAATCGAGGTCACCGATCATGAAGTTGACCACATCCGTCCTGGAACTGCGGGAGCCGTACAATACCGACCGGTCAGCCTGGACACTGGGGTCAAGCGTCTTGGTGATGATCGGCAGGTCGCCGAATTGCCTGAGCAAAACAAAATAATTCCACGCCCGGAAAAAATGGGCTTCTCCGATATATTGCTTTTTCATGCCACCGTCCGGAACCCTGTTGGCATTTTCAAGAAAATAATTGACGTTCCGGACATTGGTCCAATCCCATCCTCCCCCGGAGGCCGGTATGTTGACCACTCCGTCCAGCGGGTTCTTGGTAGGTAACCATAAGCCGGAAGCGATGGCCACGTCTGTACTGGCATCCAATAACGGGGTGCCGCCTTGTCCGGTAAGATTCCATGAAGGCAGAACGGAATACAACCCGTTTACGTATAATTGGAGGTCCTGATCCGATTTCCAAAATTCAGGATCCGAGATCTGGTCCTGCGGGCTCTTGTCAAGAAGCTTCTGGCAGGAGCTGAACACCCCTCCCATCCCGATCCATATCAATATGCAGCAAAATGTCTTGCTCATGTTATGCATGTTTTAAAAATTTAAGTCAAATCCGACCGAATAGCTCTTGGACAGCGGATAGGTTCTTCCCGCCCCGTTCCGTCCGCCGGTTTCCTCAGGGTCCATCAGTTTCAATTTCGAAATCACAAACAGGTTTTCACCCGATACATAGACCCTGGCGTTGGAGATCAGCGCCTTCTTTGTGATGCTCTTGGGAATGGTGTAGCCGATCCGAAGGTTCTTGACCCTTACATACGCGCCGCTCTGCAAGTACCGGTCGGTCGGGTTGCCAAAGTTCTTGTGGTTGTCGCCGTCGTATACCGAGTAGGGTCTGGGGAAGTAGGCGTTGGGGTTGGCGCCCAGCGGGCTGGTCCCATCGCGCCAGTAGTCCATATGCTGCTTATAGACCATCATATGCAGCGGCCCGTTGGCGGGGCCCCTCAGCACGCTTCCGTTATACAGGTCGCCCAGCCAAAGATCCTGCTTGGCCACGCCCTGAAAGAATGCGGAAACCTCGATCCCTTTCCACGAACCTCCGAGGTTAAAACCGTACAGGTACCTGGGAAGCTGGTTGCCGATGATCGTCTTATCGCCGTGATTATTCCGGGTGTTTGTGCCAATTCCGATCTTATGATCGCCATCCTGATCGACGTATTTGACGTCTCCCGGGTTCCACTTCCCGGCATAGATATAGCTCTGGTCCACCCACTTTGTCACATCATCCTGCGACTGAAAAAGTCCGGCGGTCTTATATCCCCAGATCTCGCCCAGGACCTCACCCTTGTAATAGGTGCTCAATATCTCCGTCGGGTTATTGTATTTCGTCACGACACTTCTGTTATCGGCCAGATTGCCTCCGATCTGGTAGTAGAAGTCGCCGATATGATCTTTCCAGGTGAATTCCATTTCAAATCCCCGGGTTCTCACTTCCCCGCCGTTCTGCAGCGGTACACTCGTCCCCAACACCGACGGGAGGGCAACGCCGGGACCCACGAGGTCGGAGGTATGCGTCTCATACCAGTCAAACGACCCGGACAGTCTGTTCCTCAGGATGCTGAAGTCCGTACCAAAATCAACCGTGGCCACCTTTTCCCAGGTCAGGTCGATGCTGGAAAGATTGGGCGGCGCAACCGTCCACAGCCTGGTGCCGCCGAACAGCCAATTACTCTGTGCTATTCCCAGCGTCGGGATGTAGAGATAATTGGCGACGTTTTGGTTCCCCAGCGCGCCATAGGAAGCCCGCAGCTTCAGAAAATCGATCTGACTCTTTAATGGTGCAAATTTCTCCCTGGAGATCACCCATCCGGCTGAAACCGAAGGGAACTCGCCCCATCTTTTTCCCGGCGCAAACCGCGAAGATCCGTCCGCCCTGAGGTTAGCTTCCAATAAATACTTTTCCTCGTAATTGTAATTCAAACGACCGAAGGCGCTCTGTGTCGACCAATGACCGATCCCGTCGGCCACGGTCTCCGTTCCCACCGACGTATTGATCGAAGGCACATTATCGCTCAGCAAATAGGTGCTGGTGGCGCTCAGGTTAAAATAGTTGTACGTCTCCTGCTGATATCCCGCCAGGAATGACAGGTTGTGCTTTCCGATGCTCCGGGTATAACTGGAGTAGATATTGGGGGACAGATAAGCATCCGTGTACAGGTTAGGGTTGTAATACGTGGCATTTTTGGGAAGACCGTTCGCCAGTTGACCATTCGGCTGCATCCAAAACCACTGCCTGGCCGAAAACACCTCGCGGTTATCGTCCGTCGTATAGTTGAGGTCGATATTTGTGACCCACCCCTTAATGGGTTCGATCACGACCCTTGGCGAAATGGACAACTGTCTGTTCCGCGTATTATCCCTTTCAGCCTGCCACTCGGCAATCCTGCTCTCCATGGTGAAAATATCCGTTCCCGGATAGTATTCGGGCATCGTCGGCTTTATCTTCGTCATCATGTCATAGATCCGGCCACGTCCGAGGTCGATCTGCCAGGGAAAATCCTGTTCCCCGTAATTGTATTTGAACAACATGCTGATCGTAGCCCATGAATTGGCCCGGGCGGTTATCTTGCCGTCGAAATTGTACCGGTTGTAGGACTCATGGCCATACCGAAGCAGGCCCTGCTCGTCATACCACCCGGCAGAAATGTAATAGTCGATCTTTCCGTTGGAATTGGACACGCTCAGGTTATGGTGCTGATGAAGGGCATTTTTCTTAAAGAAGATATCATACCAATCGGTATTCGCGGCCGCCCCGAGGCCCTCGGCCCCGATATTCCAGGTAAGCCCGTTCGGGTTGCCGTACATGACAGGAGCGCTTCCCGGGCTTTTTATATTTTGCGCCAGTCTGCTCAGCGCATCGGGGCTGTACCACGGGGCCAGTCCCTCATTCTTTGCAGCATCGTTGGCAACCAGCGCAAAGTCCATCGCCCCGACCAGGTGAGGAAAATACACGGGCTTCGTCACGGACAGGTTCCCTGAATAGGCAATATTCGCACCCGTCTTGTTGCTCTTTCCGGACTTGGTGGTGATCAGGATCACGCCGTACGCCGCGCGGGCCCCGTAGATCGAAGCCGATGCCGCATCCTTCAGGACGGACATGGATTCGATATCGCTGGGATCGATGCTGTTGATGTCCATCGGGATACCGTCCACCAGCACATAAGGGGCATTGCTCCCGCTGAACGATTGCAAACCTCTTATATTCATATTCATCGAGCTTCCCGGTTCACCACCCTGATTGGAGACGGTAATGTTGAGGTTGGGAACGAGTCCCTGCAGCGCCTGCTGCGTGCTGGCAATCGGCCGCGCCTCGATATCCTTCGCGGAAACCGTGGAAATCGCACCCGTCAGGTCGACCTTCTTCTTCACGCCGTATCCGACGACGACGACGTCGTTCAAAGCGCTGGCAGCGGACGGGTTCATTTTGACCACGATATTGTTCGATGTGGCGCCGATGGTAATCGTCCGGCTGTCGTACCCTACAAAGGATATCACCAGGACGCTCATCCCGTTCGGCGCGGTAATTTCAAATTTTCCGCCGTTCCTGGAGACCGTGCTGCTCCTGGTATTCTCAATGGAAAGCGTGGCGCCGTCCAGGGGGTTGCTGGTTACAGCGTCCTGCACAAATCCGGAGATTTTCCGCTGCGCACTCGCTCTGACGGAGAGTAAAAGCACAGCAAAAAGCGCAAGGCTTGCGCATAGCAGTTTAGTTTTTCTCATCATCTATTTTTTAAAGAATTGGTTGTAGCTGTCCCGAAAGTATATGAATCACTTTATAAAAACTATCAATGTGTTAATATCTGTAAACAACTGGGGAAAAAATGTTAAACCGAAATTCTTGTCGCCTGATATTCAACTCCATCCCTCTAACGTCGTCGTATACCTGACGAATTAAGCACCTCCCCGCCTGGCTAAGATATAAGACCAAGTTAGGGCGCGTGTGCCGGCTGCGGCTCCTGTTTCTTCTACAAAAAATAAACTTTTTTAATCCTTTCCATTTGACTTCCTATATTTATAATAGCATAACAGATGAAGCCCATCATTCAAAAACTGCCGCTCACGGAAAACACGACGTTCGTCGCCCGCACTTTCCGGACACCCAGGTTCGAGGTGGGATGGCATCA
Source organism: Puia sp. (assembly GCA_035572015.1). GTDB lineage: Bacteria > Bacteroidota > Bacteroidia > Chitinophagales > Chitinophagaceae > Puia. The sequence goes on from DATNBP010000054.1 coordinate 14,095, forward strand.
GCATACCGAATATGAATTGATCCTGTTTACCGAAGGCTCCGGGCTCAGCTTTGTCGGAAATCATGTGGGAGAATTTGAAGCCGGCGATATCTATTTTCTCGGAGCCAACCTTCCGCATACCTTTCAGAAAAGTCAGCCCGATCTGGTCACCAGCGCGGTTGTCGTCCAGTTCCAGGAAGATTGCTGGGGAAGCGAATTCTTCCAAATCCCGGAGTCCCGCGGTATCCGCGAGCTCTTCCACCAATCGTCCTCCGGACTAAAGGTCGCGGGTTCAACCAAAACGACCTTACAGAACCTGATCCGCCTGCTGGAGGATTCCACCGGCTTCGAACGGATACTGATCCTGAGCAAATGCCTGCACCTGCTCGCGACAAGCAGGGAATATATCACCGTATCCACACAGGAAGTGCGGCAGCTGAATCAAAAAGCGCGGCAGTGTATCGATCAGGTCTTTCAGTTCACGATCGACAACTTCCGGGATCCGATTTCGCTGAAACAGGTAGCCGCGGTGGCTTGTATGAGCGTATCCGCATTTTGCAAATATTTCAAACGATCGACAAAAAAGACATATATCGACTTCCTCAACGAGGTCAGGGTGGGATATGCCTGCACCCAGTTGCTCGAAAGCGCCAAAGCCGTTGAAGAGATCTGCTTCGAAAGCGGGTACGGCACCATTGCCAATTTCCACCGGCAATTCCTGAGGATTACAAAGCAGACGCCGCTGCAATACAGGAAATCCTATACGTCCCGCCCACTTCAACCCAATCACTGATGTTGATCACTGCCGTCTGGATATCGCTGATCGGTCTTGCCATCTGGTTCTCGATCCTCCTCACCCGGGATGTCTTACGGCATAAGAAAGACCTCGAAGGTTCCAGCTGGGTCACGACTTCCATCATTGGATTCGTGGTCGACTTCTTTGACACGCTTGGTATCGGCGCATTCGCCCCGCAAATCGCCCTGCTGAAATTCACGAAACAGACGGACGACCGGGTGATGCCGGGGACCCTGAATGTGTCCAACTCCCTACCCGCGCTCGTGGAGGCGATCATATTCATCCGGATCATCCGGGTCGATCCGGTCACCCTGATATTGATGGTGTTATCGGCGATGGTGGGAGGGATCTTCGGCGCAGGCATCGTGTCGAAATTGCCGGTCAGGGCGGTCCGGCTTACGATCGGCGCGGCGCTTCTGTTGTCCGCCTTTTTTATATTGGCCAATAAGATGAACTGGATCCACGGCAGCGGAGAAAGCACAGGGCTGACGGGTGGCAAACTGGTCGCCGGCATCCTGATCAACGGCGTGCTCGGCGCATTGAACACCGCAGGGATCGGGCTGTACGCCCCCTGCATGGCCGCGGTATTCGCGCTGGGCATGTCGCCGGCAGTAGCATTTCCCATCATGATGGGATCCTGCGCCTTTCTGATGCCGCCGGCGTCAGCCAAATTCATCAGGGAAGGCGCCTATAACAGGAAAGCCTCGTTCAGCATGGCCGTTTCAGGGACGATCGCAGTTTTGATCGCGGCGTTTCTCGTCAAGTCCCTCGCACTCGAGACCTTAAAATGGGTGGTGTTATCGGTCATCCTGATCACGTCGGTTGTCATGTTGAGCGCCGCATTCGGTCAGGACAAGACCCGGTCGATCCGTCGATAGCCGGCGAAAAAGAGAACGGCAAGTCCTGACACCATCGCTCAGTCACAATCCACAGGATAAAAATCGTCAATAACAGGATATTTGAGGTGTATTGATTTGTCTCCGGGAAAATTATCTTTGAAAAGACGTCGTTGTCTGTATACACGACTGCTTCTCCAAGACAAAGTACCAACCGCTAACTTGAGAAAAACAATATTGACCACCGCTTCCTTCCTGGCCATCCTTTGCTTCCCTTCCCCGGGCAGCAGTTCACACCCGTCAGCCTATAAAGACGACGGTTTGGCGCTGACACCGCCGATGGGATGGAACAGCTGGAACACTTTCGAAGCCGATATCACGGAAGGTAAAATAAAGCAGATCGCGGATGCCATGGCCATTTCGGGAATGCGCGATGCCGGCTATCGGTACCTGGTATTGGATGACGGCTGGATGGCGGCGGAGCGCGACGCCTCCGGCGCGCTGTACGGTGACCCGGCACGGTTCCCGTCGGGAATGAAAGCGCTCGGTGATTACATCCACGGCAAAGGACTCAAATTCGGGATCTACGAATGCCGGGGCTACCTGACCTGTCAAAAGTTACCGGGAAGCTACCGTCACGAACAACAGGACGTCAATACGTTTGCGGCATGGGGCGTCGACTACATCAAGCTGGATGGCTGTTATGCCGAACGGAACAAAAGGCCCAGCGATATCGATTTGAAGCTATACAGCGACGCCATCCGGCAATCGGGCAGGCCCATGGTGCTGAGCATCTCGGACTTCGGAAACGGATCATGGGCCTGGGGAGCGCGACAATACGCCCATCTCTGGCGAACCTCATACGATATCAGGCCAAATATGGAATCCGTCCTCTATTGCGCGAATAGTTCGGGTGGAAATGGGGTGATCGATCCGGCCTTTAACGGGTTATGGCAATTCGCCGGGCCGGGGCACTGGAACGACCCGGACATGCTGGAGGTCGGTCATCTGGCAACCGTGCTTCAGGACAGATTCCATTTCAGCCTCTGGTGTATCCTCGCGGCCCCGCTGATGGCGGGCAATGATCTCCGGACGATGCCTGATTCCGTCAAGGCCATCCTGACTGCCAGGGAGGTGATAGCCGTCGACCAGGATCCCCGCGGCTTCCAGGGTTATAAAGTATTCGATAACGGAAAACAACTGGTGTACAACAAACCGCTTGCCGACGGAACCACCGCAGTGCTGCTGGCGAATACAGACAGTTCAGCCGCGGGTATCAGCGTCCGTTGGGATCAAATCGGCTTACGCGGCCGTCAGCGCGTCAGGGATCTGTGGAACGGAACGGATCTCGGATTTGTCAATGACTCGTTCACCACCGCGAAGTTGCCGCAATACGGCCATATGCTGATAAAAGTCGGCACCCCCGGCGGCAAATTGGTCCCCGGCCCCGCGATCCTCCCGCCGGAAAGATACACGGTCACCAAAAAAGGCGCGACATGGTTGAGCGACCTTTGCTATGTCATGAGACAGGGCGCCCCGCCCGTCAAAGACAGCAGTTTCGCGCGACAAGCGATCTCCCTCGCCGGCGTCTCCTATAGAAAGGGAATTGGATGCAAGACCGGCTCCAGGATCATGTACAGGCTGAATGGAAAGGCCGACAGGTTCCGGGCCGTGGCGGGCATTGATGACAGCTATACCGGCCATGCACCCGCGCGCTTCAGGATCTGCGCCGGAGATTTTTTCGGAGGACAGGTATTGTTTGACAGCGGCAAGCTGACCAAAGATTCGACCATCAGCATTGATATTGACGTGCGCGGCCTGAACGACCTCCTCCTCCTTGCCGAAGGAGACGATGTCGATGCCGACTGGGCCGACGCAAAAGTGATCCGACATTAAAAAAAGTACATAGGATATGAGGCTTCACAAAAAACTGCCTGCCCTGATGTGGGCATTGACGTTTGCATCGCTGACCTGCAGCGCCGGGAACCCATCGCCCGGGAAGACGGACCGGGATTCCCTGGAACTATCGCCCGGCAAAACGGACCGGGATACGCGGGCGCTATCGCCCGGCAAAACGGACCGGGATTCCCGGGAACTAAACAGCGCGTATGACCTCGCAAAGCGGGTGTTACCCGGAAAGTGGGAACATTTCTCGTTTCAACTGGAAACGAAGGAGTCCTCAAAGGATTATTTCGAGGTTTCCGCCGCAGACAGCCGGATCCTGATCAAAGGCAACAACGGGGTCTCGCTTGCCTCAGGATTGAACTGGTACCTGAAAAAATACTGCAATTCCCAATTCTCGATCATCGACAAACATATCGCCCTCCCCGAAAAACTGCGCCTGCCGGCAAAACCCGAACTGGTCTGCACAAAGTACCAATACCGGTATTTCTTCAACGTCTGCACCTTCAGCTATACGATGGCCTGGTGGGACTGGGACGATTGGCAACGACAAATAGACTGGATGGCGATGAACGGCGTAAATTTCCCGCTGGCCATTACCGGTCAGGAAGCCGTATGGTCGGCGGTCTATAAAGAATTGGGGTTAAGCCAGCGGCAGATCGACAGCTTCCTGGTGGGGCCCGCGTATCTGCCGTGGTCATGGATGGGTAATATTGACGGGCTCGGCGGTCCTTTGCCAACATCCTGGATAGAAAAGCACAAGATCCTGGAACAAAAGATCCTCAAAAGGGAACGGGATTTTGGCATGAAGCCGATCTTGCAGGCCTTTACCGGACATGTCCCCGAATCGATCAAAGAGATATTTCCGGCTGCCCGGCTGCACAGGACCGGAAACTGGTCCGCCGGCTTCGGTGGAACCTGGTTCCTGGATCCCTCGGATGAATTATTCCAACGCATCGGGCAATTGTTCCTGAAGAAGCAAACCGAAATGTACGGAACGGACCATTATTACTCCGCCGACTGTTTTAATGAAGTCAACCCCGACAGCGACGACCCGCTCTTCCTGTCCAATATGGGCAAATCCGTCTACCGGTCCATGGCGGCGGCGGACCCCAAGGCCGTCTGGGTCATGCAGGCCTGGTTCCTCTATTACAGCATCGACAACTTTTGGCGGGCGCCGCAGGTAAAGGCGCTCCTGGGTTCGGTGCCGGATGACAAAATGATCATCCTCGATCTGTACGGCGAGGTCCATCCGGTCTGGGATAAGCAATCGGCCTTTTACGGCAAACCCTGGATATGGAATGTGCTCCAAAATTTCGGCGGCCGGACCAGCATGAGCGGCAAGCTCCGGGATATGTCGGGTAATTTGACAAAAGTGCTGAACAGCACCGGCAAGGGAGCCTTTTCAGGTATCGGTATGGCGATGGAATATTTTGGCAACGACCCGGTCGTGCAGGAATTCGTCATGAGCATGGTCTGGGGAAATGAGCTCCCGGATCTCAAACATTGGTTAGGCACTTATATCGCCGACAGGTACGGAAAGCCAAACGCCTTCGCCGGCAAAGCCTGGGACGAGATGCTGGAGACGGTGTACAATTCCAACAAACAAACCGGCACCTTCCTCTGCGAACGCCCGGGCTTCTACAACCCAAAATTGTCGTACCGGACAAGCCCCATCCCGGATTATGACAACCGCGTGTTGGGCGACGCTCTGGACAACCTGTTGAAATGCGCCGGCGACTTCCGGGACCTCGATACCTATCAATTTGATGTCGTCAATCTGACCAGGCAGTTCCTGAGCCCCCTCGGTTACTACTGGATACTGGAGTTGCAGGACGCGTATAAAAAGAAAGACCTGCACAGGTTCCTTGCGGTAAAAGCTGAATTCACAGCGCTCATCAGGGACTATAACCTACTACTTTCCACCCGGAAGGAATATCTGCTCGGGCGCTGGATCCGCAGCGCAAAAAAGTGGGGAGAGACGCCTGAAGAGAAAAGGATATATGAATGGAATGCCAGGAATATCATCACGCTTTGGGGGGAGAAGTGTACGGAAGGAGAGTACGATGACCTGAATAATTATGCTTACCGGCAGTGGGCCGGCATATTTACCAACTATCAATTGCCGCAATGGAATATGTTTTTCGACGAGGTCGAACAGGCGATGCGGACCGGTCAAAGCTGGGACAGGTCCAAATTCCTGGACGCTTCTTGTCAATGGGAAAAGGCCTGGTCGTCCAAAACCAATGTTTTCCCATCGGAGCCCCAGGGCGACCCCGTCAAAATTTCCGCCATGTTGTACAAAAAGTACCTCCCCATTTGCTTACAATATGCCAAATAATTCGCGTTTGTTCTCCCGCATGTCCCTACCCGTAGCGGTGTTGGCCGTGCTCCTTGCCTTCGTGCCCGGTCCCGCGGCCGGCAAAGAACGAATCACGATACTCTATCCCGGCGCGCATCAACCCGTCATCGACTACGGTGTCCGGGAGCTGTCCTCCCTGTTGAAGGATAAATTCGACGTTCGCCTGGCCGGCGCGCCCGATGAAAAAGGTTGGAACATCGTGCTGAAGGTCGATACCGCCATGAGGCCTTTCTCGTTTTCCGTACGGCAACCCAAAAGCGCGGGCTATACCACCGTATACTTAAGCGGCCACGATGAAACTTGTGTGTTGCACGCAGTGTACACCCTGTTGCAGCTCATGGGCTATACCTTCGATCTGACCGGCGTCCGAAAGCCCCGCGTCCCGTCGCTGCAGCGGCTGGCCGGGTATAACCGGGTCATCCAACCCGCGGTGGAATGGAGAGGGATAAGGCAGCATATCAATTTCCTGATGGATATCTCCTCCTACCCCGCCCGTGAAGCGAAGGAATATATCAGGAACCTGGCCCGCATGAGAATGAACTGCATTACCTTCCACAGCTATCCGGGGCAGTGGTACGCGTATACCTATCAGGGCGCCCGGCAACTGGCCGGCAACTTCTTTTACGGGGAAGTGGATTCGGTTCCGGCGGACAGGTCGATCCGGAAGCTCGTCAGGAACAAGTCGGTCTATTGCATTCCCGAAATCGAGCCCTTTTGGGACGATCACGAAAAAAGGAGTCAAATGGCGATCGCCTGGCTCAACGACGTCATGGCGGAAGCAAAGAAGGTCGGCATGAAGGTGCGGTTCTCTTATGAGTTGCGCACGCCGGGAATCGATTATGCCAGGGCGACCTGCCTGGCGGTTGTACAGGAGTATCCCCGGATAGACGAACTGGAGTTCATTACAGAAGAAGACGTTCCGGGATACCGGGACGAAATTACAAACGACATAGCCTGCGCCAGGGCGCTGCGTGACATGCTTCGGACGCGGAACATCCAGCTCTCCACCGGTGTGTACAACACGACGGAAGCCGAGCTCAAAACCGGGTTTACCCTCCTGCGCGACAGCACCCCGGCAGATATGACACTCACCGTTTTGCCGGCGCACGGGGCGCGGATGGCGGACAGGAATCTGGCGGCCCTCCCGTTCACCGCGAATGATATCGGCCGAACGATGATATATAGCTGGATACAACTGGACGGCATGATGTATCTGCAACAGAACCCCGTGGAAGGCATCAGGTCCCTGATCGACAACAACCTGAAGGTGAACGGCAACAAGCCCCTGTACGGTATCTGCTGGAATCATTGGCAGAATTACGAAAACCGCACGGCCGCCCTGTATGCGTCGGCGGCGATGATCGAAGGACCGCTGCCCGTCAGACAGTTCTATGACTCTGTCGGAGCCGTACTGGACATCGGCGACACGGCGGGATATGCCGCCGCCCTGACGAAACTGGACGCGACGGATGATTATTGCAGGCAAAATATCGTGACGATCGGGTTTTGCCCGAAGGTCTACTGGTCCAGAAGCGCCCGCGGGATATCCCATTACGGGAGATATAAAAAGGACAGGCTGCTTTCCGCGATCGCACAATATTCCGACGTGGAAAACGAACTGCTGCCCTGCATCAGAAGCGCAGGGAACAAGGACTCGAAAAAGGATCTGAAAATACTTGTCAACCGGATAGCATGTTCGATCGACTATCTGCGCGCATTTGCCGCGATGTCCGAACTGCAACCCTTATTCAAAAGCTCGCCTGATCCCGTCCTTTCCCACGAGGACAGTAACCGGGTGGTCCGCCAATCTCAGCTCGCCCTGTCCTATGAGGAAGACTACCTGAAAACCTTTTCCGCCTGTGTGGCGGACCGGGGCTGTGAAGGAACGCTGGTGAGTTTTTACAGTGTCCCCCTCCAGGCGTTGAAAGACATCATCATCAAATATCAACATGGTCGCCGGAGCATGACGCGCCCCGACAGACAGTTTGACGCTCCGCCCGCGCCGAAATGAATCGCAATGGTTGCGCGCCGGGGGCAATCCGCTACGATAGGGGACATGGCGCATTCCAACCCTACTTCTGCCCCGTCACGATCGGAACATAGCCGATCTCAAGACCGTGCGGCGGCTGTACGATCAGTGCCGGGTCCAGGGAAACCAATTCGCCTTCTTTTGGCGGGGCCATGTATTCCTTGTCGATCAGCCATTGCCGCTGTATCTTTTCCACAAATGCCTGAAGCTTTTCCTTCTGGCCCCGCGACCAATGGAATTGCTGCAGCGAGGGCTGATCGACGAAGCGGTACCAGCGGTACGTCACGGTCGACCCGTCCGCCAATACGACATCGATCGGCCCCGAAGCAGGTCCCGGCGCTGTCCACGATCCTGAATCAGGCGAAGTATAGGGGCTGCCCCACTCGGCCAGCTTGAATTCACTCTTCTTCAGCTCTTCGGGTACCTGTGCGTCAGCAACGGGGACGCGCTGCGCATTGCCCACCTGCATAAAATATTGCGGAAACTCACCTTCTTTCGTCACCTCATTATTCTTCCACTGGATCCCAAACACATTATCTGAAAATATCCGCGTGGTAAAAATGTCCTCCATGCCGGATAATTTCACACCTTTCTGATCCAGTACCGGCATTTTTGTGGTCAGCACCGGCTCCCAGGTGCCGCTCCGGTCGAATGCGCCGCTGCACGAACCAGTTCCCTGTTTCCACCCTTTAAATGAATCATACAGGGCGCTTTTTGAATAGTACTTCACATCCCGCACCAGGACGCTTCTTCCCTGTCCGTCGACGTGAAAGAACAATTGAGGTATCTTGTAAAACACCGTATCGCCCGACCGCTTCTCCTCCATCCTCGGAACGGTATTGATCTCCATCGCGCCGCCACCCATCACGCCCGGTCTTGCATCGAGTCCATGGCCGTAATCCAAATGATAATCCTTCGAGATCTTACTCCAGGTCTCGGGAACATAGTAGGCGACGGGCCCCCTGAAATTTTCCGCGTTCAGGAAAAGCGTCCAGCTTTGATCGCCGGTGGGAGGAGGACCGGGCTTCGCGTCCATAAAGCTCAGCGCCATCCAGGCGTAGCCCAGAAATTTGCCATCGGGGTTATTGATAAAGGTAAATCCGTCGGGGGGGACGAGGATGCGGTTGCTGAGTTGCGCGATACCCATCTTGTTATCGGGAAGCGAAGTGGCGCTATAAAAAAAGGACCAGCCCGGCGATGCGATTTCAAGATCGTAACAACTTGGGGTGCCATTCATACTGAATTTCGGAGGGCCGTACCGGAACCTGTTACCGGCCCAGTAGCCCAAGCCTCCCTCGATCGTCTGAAATACATTTCCCCAGGTCGGGCCTCTCGAAGGCCAGCTATCCCGTGCGAGTGTGCCCACAGGGCAAAGCGGAAAATTGACTTTCGAGTTCTCGGGAATGACCCAGGTGCCCGGCAAACCTATCTGGAAGTTGGCGTAGGGCTTATGCACGAGGGGCCAGACTGCGGAATAGAAGCTGATCCCCGCCCCGTATCCCGCCGGGGGTTTGGTCGAACTGAAACTGATATACCCGTGCAGCCCGTCCGATTCCACCTTGACCTGGCTCCGATCATCCTGGCCAATGGCCAACGCCACGGTTAAATTGAAAAATAAAGTCATTGCAAGACCAAGCTTTCCCATATTTTTTACTTTTATTAGAAGCCGTTTGACACGCGTCGCACGGTATCCGGAAGACCGCGACATCGTGCTTCGAAAAATAAATGTAAGTAAGTGAAATCGATATGCACAAAAGAGGATAAATATTGTAAACATCTTGATATTTTAGGATTAGTTGTTGGAAGCGCAAGAGTATAATTTTGAAAAAAGGGTCAAAGAAACGCCGGGAATCATCCAGGACTGATCATTGATCATCAAATTAATCATGAAACAGTCTTTGTCGTTACTATCCGCTTTGTTGTTGTCTGCTACCATTATCGCCCAGCAACGTCCCAATATTGTCTTCATCTTAAGCGACGACCACGCCTATCAGGCGATCAGCGCCTATGGGTCCGGATTGAATCACACGCCGAATATCGACCGGTTGGCCAATGAAGGGATATTGTTCACCCATGCCTTTGTGAACAATTCACTATGCGCGCCGAGCCGGGCCGCGATCCTGACCGGGAAATACAGTCATCTGAACGGCATCCGCGGGAACCGCAACCTCGTATTCGACGGATCGCAGGAGACTTTTCCAAAGCTGCTTCACCAATCCGGCTATCAAACGGCGATGATCGGCAAATGGCACCTTATTTCCGACCCGACGGGGTTCGATTACTGGAACATCCTGCCGGGACAGGGAGATTATTACAACCCGGATTTTATCAACAACGGCGTGAAGGGTCGCGTCCAGGGCTATGTGACGGACCTGACCATGGATTTCGCGCTGGACTGGATGAACCACCGCGACACCACCCGGCCTTTTTGCGTGTTGATCTGGAACAAGGCGCCGCACCGGCAGTGGATGCCTCCCATAAAATATTTGCACGAGTTCGACGCTACGGATTTCCCGTTGCCGGCCACCTTCTTTGACGACTACAGCACGAGGACCAGGGCCGCGCACGAGCAAAAAATGCGGATCGATGAATGGCTGTCTCCCAACTACGACCTGAAAGAAAGTTTCACACCCGAAAAACCGTACCAGCGGCTGGACGGCGCATGGAAAGGGATCTTCGGCCGGCTGACCCCCGACGAACAAGCGCAATTTGAAGCGGCCTATGGGCCGAAAAATGAGGCCTTCCAACACGCCGGGCTGACCGGCCGGCAACTGGCCAGGTGGAAATACGACCGCTACATCAAAGATTACCTGAGGTGTATCCAATCTGTCGATGACAATGTAGGAAGATTGAATGATTACCTGCAGCAACACGGTTTGGACAAGAACACCATTGTGATCTATTCTTCGGACCAGGGGTTTTACCTGGGTGAGCATGGCTGGTTCGACAAGCGGTTCATGTATGAAGAGTCGTTCCGGACGCCGCTGATTATCCGGTGGCCGGCGATGATCCCGGCCGGCTCGGTGAACAAGGACCTCGTCATGAACATCGATATCGCCGAGACATTGCTCGATGCGGCGGGAGTCAAGGTTCCACCGGACATGCAGGGGAAAAGCATGCTGCCCCTGCTGACAGGGGAACATGCCCCGAATTGGAGAAAATCGGTATATTATCATTATTATGACTCCGGAGGCGAACACAATGTGGCAAAACATATCGGCGTGCGGACGGACAGGTATGCCCTCATCTGGTTTTATGAAAATAACCAGTGGGAGTTATACGACCTGTTGAAGGATAAGAACGAATTGCATAATGTCTATGATGACCCGGATTACAAAAGCGTGCGGGATGAACTGAAACGGAATTTGCATCAGCAGGAAGTAAAATATAAGGACGTTGAGATGATACAGCTGGCGGAAGGGAAGCGGTAACCGAAGGCCATCCGAGGTACACATGAAGAAGGTAAATGTAATAGTGTTGTTGCTTTGGGGGGTTGTCGTTGGCGGCGCCCTGCTGACCCAACAATGCCGGCCCGGGGAACGTCCGCCCGTCGCGCCGGCAGCCGCTCCCGCCTATGTGGGCGATCAGGCTTGCAGACGTTGTCACGCGCAACAGTATAAAGATTGGCTTACCTCTGACCATTTTAAAGCGATGCAACCTGCCAACGACTCCACGGTCGAAGGCGACTTTGCCGATGCCTCGTACACCGCGGACGGCGTGACCACCAAATTCTTTAAAAAGGCCGGCAAGTATTTTATCCGTACAAAAGGTGACGATAACGCCAATCATGATTACATGATCCAATACACCTTCGGATACAACCCGTTGCAGGAATACCTGATCGCGATGCCCGGCGGCAGGCTGCAGGTCGCCAGACAGTGTTGGGATGTAAAAAAGAAAAAATGGTTTCACCAGTATGCAGGTCAGAAGATCCCCGCCCATGACTGGCTGAGCTGGACGGGCAATGCCCAAAACTGGAATACCACCTGCGCCGCCTGCCACAGCACCAACCTCAAAAAGAATTACGACCCCGGCACCGACACCTATCACACCACGTTCAGTGTACTCACGGTAAGCTGCGAAAGTTGTCACGGACCCGGCGGAATGCACATCAGCTATATCAACGGCGATGCCTATCGGCGCGGCCAAAGGGTGAAACATGCTTATTTGCAGATGGCCGGAGGCGCAGGCCCGACAGCTCAAATAAATACCTGCGCACCCTGCCATTCGCGCAGAACTGAAATAAGCGCCGAAAAAACGGGGTCTTCCGAGTTCCTGGATGATTATATCCCGGAGATCCCGACCAGCGAATTCTACTTCCCCGATGGACAGGCCAAAGAGGAAGATTATGTCTATACCTCCTTCCTCGAAAGCAAGATGTTTGCGCGAGGGGTGGTTTGCAGCAATTGCCACAACCCGCACTCGGGACAATTGCTGTTTACCGGCAACCGGCTCTGTCTGCAATGCCACGGCGCAACATACAACAGCTTTTCCCACACCTTTCACCAGGCCGGCAGCGAAGGCTCCGAATGCAGGAGCTGCCATATGCCGGCAAGGACCTATATGGGAAACGACCTGCGGTTCGATCACACCTTCAGGACGCCGCGGCCGGATCTCTCTGTAAAATATGGCGTGCCCAATACCTGTAACAGCTGTCACAAGGACAGATCAGCGGTCTGGGCGTCCAATGCGGTGATCAAATGGTACGGACCGAATCGGGCCCGGCATTTTTCAGAAGACCTGATCCCGGCAAGCAAAGGGGATTCCTCCAGTGAGGCGCACATCCTCCGGCTGGTGAACGATACCGCCACGCCGGCGATCGTCAAGGCAGCGGCGTTGTACTATGCCAAAGACGTGAGGACGGACAATAGTGCAGCCATCCTGATCGCGAGCCTCCAAAGCGGAAACGCCCGGATCCGGTACCAGGCCCTGCGAAGCCTGGCCGGCTTCCCGCCGGAAATTTGGTTGTCTGCGGCCGGTCCGGCGCTTTCAGACAAGGTCAGGGCCGTTCGCATAGCCGCCGCGGATCTGTATATCAGCGTGCCCCCGGAGCGGGTACCTTCGGTCTATTCCGGCGCATTTGCGTCGGCTAAAACAGAGTTGGAACAATATTTCTTATACCAGACCGACTTTTCCCAGGGGGACGCGATGGCAGGAGATTTCTACCTTAAGCTGCACGACTACTACGATGCGGAACGATTCTACCAGCTGGGGCTGAAGAAAGATACGGCCCTGAATGAGGCAAGGCTGAACCTGGCGGTGATCTATAATATCAAAGGAGACAACGCCGGGGCGTTGCAATTGCTTCAGCAGGCGTTGCTGACCGATCCGCGGAATGACCGGGTCTACTTCAATATGGCGCTGCTGTATAACGAAATGCACGACAGGCAGCAAGCGGAACGATGCCTGGCAAAGGCCATCGACCTGCATACGCGAAACCCCCGGGTGTATTATAATCTGGGGTTGATGCTGCAAGACGAGCACAAGCCCGGTCAAGCCATCGCCGTCTTTCGCGAGGGTCTCCAACTGTCCCCCGGCGACGAAGATCTCAACTACGCTTTATGCGTCCTGTATATTCAGAATGGCCAACCCGAAAAGGCCAGACCGTATGCCGGCATATTGCGGCAACACGATCCGGATAACCCCAATTATCAGAACCTGTTTAAAATACCCGGCCTATAATCAAAGCACCACGATTGCACTCCCTCTTACCTATACGTTCCGCCATGAAATACTATGGAAATACGCTCGTCGGCGTGCTCATCGTGCTGGCCCTGCCGCTGACGGCATTTTCGTTTCAACAAACGCCCGCCGGGACCCGGAAAACAGATAAGCCGCAAGCTGCGGGCAGACCCAACATCATATTCATCCTGACCGATGATCAAAGATGGGACGCCCTGGGAGCCATGGGAAATACGATTATCGAGACCCCCCACATGAATAAGCTTGCCTCGGCGGGGATCCTGTTCCGGAATGCGTACGTCACCACCTCGATTTGCTGCGTCAGCCGGGCGAGCATTTTTACCGGCCAATATGAGTCGAAACACCACATTCACGATTTTCGAACCGATCTAAGCGCGTCCGCCATTTCCCTTACCTACCCGGCCCTTTTGAAACAGGCCGGTTACACGATGGGCTTTATCGGCAAATTCGGCGTCGGAACGCACCCTCCTCAGCAACTTTTTGACTTTTGGGTGAACACGGAAGCCGGAGGCCGTATGCAACCCAATTACGTGACCATAGATAAGAACGGAAATCACGTCCACGACACGGATACCCTGGGCCATGCCATTCAGCACTTCCTGGACGGCTACGCCGGGCGTCAACCCTTCTGCCTGTCCGTGAGCTTCAAGGCGCCTCATGAACAGGACGGAGATCCGCCCACTTATGTCATTCAACCCGGATACGAACGATACTATACCGATGTAACGATCCCCGAACCGGTAACGGCAGCGGCGAAATACTGGACCAGCTTTCCGAACTTCTTTCAAACGGACAGCAACTTTGGCCGGGAAAGGTGGAAAGGCCTGTTTGGCACACCCGCGTTATACCAGGAAAATGTGAAGAATTATTACCGGCTGATCACCGGTGTGGACGATGTTGTCGGCAACATGATGCACAAGCTGGACAGCCTCGGGATCGCCAACAACACCATCATCATCATCATGGGAGACAACGGCATGTTCCTGGGTGAACATGGCATGGAAGGAAAATGGTATGGCTATGAGGAATCCATTCGCGTGCCGCTGATCATTTACGACCCCCTGACGCCGGACAAAATAAAACAGTATGACGCGCCGCAAATCGCCCTCAACATCGATATCGCGCCGACAATCCTGGCCATGGCCGGCCTGGCCGCCCCCACCTCCATGCAGGGGATCGATCTGATCGGCCTCGTGGAAGACAAGATCCCGGAGCGGAAAGACTTCTTTTACCAATATTACTTTTTAGGCGGTCCACAGCTGCCGAGGGAGGAGGGTGTAGTGACCAGGGACTATAAGTACATGAACTATATCGAACACAACTATGAAGAACTTTTTGATATCCGGCACGATCCGCACGAGACTGATAACCTGGCGGCCGATCCGGCATATAAAAGGAAATTGGAGCAAATGCGGACGAGATACAAACAACTGCAAGCCGTCTACGGTGTCCCGCGAAGTGTTTGGATGGCCAAAAAAGTGAGCGGAAGCGGTGCCCGGCTGACGGCGGCCCGAACCGGTGTCGCGCACACGACGCGTCAAACCGGTGTCCTGCACACGACGCGTCGAACCGGTGTCCTGCACACGACGCGTCAAACCGGTGTCCTGCATCCCACAGACCTCAAATGCGGGGGGTGGAGGCACCCCATGGGAGTAGACGATGTCCATTGCGCGTTAAGCTGGATACTAAAAGCGTCCGGGAACCAACGCGGGCAATACCAAAAGGCCTATCGTATCCAGGTGGCCTCCAGTAAGGCGCTTCTGCTGGCCGGAACGCCCGACTTGTGGGACAGCAAGGTTGTCACCAGTTCACCATGCAACAACATACCCTTTGGCGGCGCAGCCCTGCCATCCGGCGCCCGGTGCTACTGGCGGGTCATGGTGTGGGACGGGCAAGACCTCGCTTCCCCCTGGAGCGACATCTCCTGGTGGGACACCGGCCTGCTCACCCCGGCAGACTGGAAGGCAGCCTGGATCGAATCGTCAGCGCCTTATCCCACGAATGACACCGATCTCTACAAAGCGCACCCCGCTCCGCTTTTCCGGAAGGAATTCCGTCCCGGGAAGCAAATACTCCGCGCGGTGATGTATGTCAGCGGCGTCGGATATTATGAGGCTTACCTCAACGGGAAAAGGGTTGGGACCCGGCTCCTGGATCCCGGATGGACCGACTACTCGAAAAGGATCCTGTACAGCACCTACGACGTGACCTCCCTGGTGTCGACAGGAAACAATTGCCTGGGGATCATCCTGGGAAACGGCTGGTACAATCCATTGCCCTTACGAATGTGGGGGCGCATCAACATCCGGGAGGCCCTGGCCGTCGGCGAGCCGAAATTCATTCTGCAAATGGACATTCAATACGCGGATGGCTCCCGCGATGAAATCGTGTCCGATGAAAGCTGGAGAACGGCTTCCAGCGCCATCCTCCGGAACAGTGTCTACCTGGGAGAAGAATACGACGCCCGCAGAGAAATACCCGGTTGGAACAAGGCCGGGCCGGTATCGGCCGATTGGCGAACAGTTACACTGGCGGAAGCGCCCGGTGGTGTGCTGCGATCCGAACAACAGCCGCCGGTAGAAGTAGTAGATACGCTTTCCCCGGTTGCGATCCGTCGCGGGCGGGGAGGCAGATACCTCATCGACTTTGGAAAAAACTTCGGGGGCATCATCCAATTGAAGGCGGAAGGAAAAGCCGGGACCGTTATTTCCCTGCGATACGGCGAGCTCCTCTACCCGGACGGTTCCCTCAATGTGATGACTGCCGCGGCCGGCCAGATCAAACGCAAAGGCGTAGGCGGCCCCGGAGCGCCGGACACGGCCTACGCAACAGACGTCTTTATCCTGGACGGGAAAGGGACGGATGTCTTTCAGCCCCGGTTTACCTTCCACGGATTCCGGTATGTTGAAGTAATGGGGTACCCCGGGCCTTTGAGAAAGCAGGATGTAACGGGCCTGGCGCTCTGCTCCGATGTCCCCGATGTTGGGCGTTTCCGTTGCTCCGATGGAATGTTTGAGGGCATACAACGGGCCTGCCTGAATACGTTCCGGAGCAATTTGTTCAGCGTGCAGTCCGACTGCCCCGACCGGGAACGCTTTGGTTACGGCGGGGATATCGTGGCCACCTGTGAGGCCTTTATGGACAATTTCGATATGTCGGGGTTCTACACCAAGACCGTGCAGGACTTCGCCGATGCCGCGCAACCGGATGGGGGCCTGACGGAAACAGCGCCATTCGTCGGAATTGCCAGCGATGGTTTAGGCGGCAGGTCCGGGCCAGTCGAATGGGGGACCGTCCTGCCGGTCCTGCTATACAGGCTCTACCAGTATTATGGAAATATCGACCTGATCCGTCAGTACTATCCCCTGTCAAAGGGCTGGGTTGATTTCATCCATCGCCATGCAAAGGACCAAATGATCGACCAGACGATCGGCGACCACGAAAGCATCGATCAGCAACTGACCGGGATGAGCGCGACAGCTTTTTATTATTACAATACCACCCTCCTGGTGAAATTTGCCGAACTCCTCGACAAAAAGGACGATATCGCCAGGTATACGCTCCTGCAGGACTCGGTAAGAACCGCCTTTATCGGGAAATTCCTGGATACCGCCAATGGCCATGTCGGGATCCACACCGCCGCAGCCCAGGCCTATGCGCTTTATTTTAACCTGGTTCCACCCACATCGGCGGCCGATGTGCTAAAGGTCATGATCGACGCGATTGCCGCCAACGGCTATCATATGGCCTCCGGCATTTTTGGCACCAATTT
This sequence comes from Puia sp., assembly GCA_035572015.1. Classification (GTDB taxonomy): domain Bacteria; phylum Bacteroidota; class Bacteroidia; order Chitinophagales; family Chitinophagaceae; genus Puia. The sequence continues at coordinate 31,474 of DATNBP010000054.1, forward strand.
TATCATGGACGTGCTGGGCAAATCCGGAAAGGGAAAGATCGCCCGCACCGTGGCCGCACAAACGACATTTCCCGGCTGGGGATTCATGCTCGCGAACGGCGCCACTACGCTTTGGGAACACTGGGCAGGCAGCGAAAGCACCTATTCACACAATCACCCGATGTTCGGCTCCATCAGCAACTGGCTGTACAGCTATATAGCCGGTATCCGGCCGGCTGACGACGCCCGGGGATATGATCACATCATCATTCAACCGGAGACGTCAGGTTTGACATGGGCATCCGCAACCTACCATTCCGTTCTGGGCAAGATCAGTTCGCAGTGGAGAAAAGCCGGTTCCCTTTTCACGCTGGATGTGACCGTTCCGGTCAACGCCACGGCCATAGTCCATATCCCGGCGCCTCTGCGGGGTATCAGGGAAGGAGGTAGGCCGCTCACCGAAAGAAGCGACATGTCCGTTACCGGAGAGCGCGGCAATGAATCGCTGGTCACAATAGGGTCGGGAACGTACCATTTTACCGCGACGATTCCTGATGACAACCACAACATCCCACATAAAAAATAATCCCGCCGATGTTTCACAAAATATCTATCCTTTTCGCCACCGCGCTGCTGTCCGCGGGCATCGCATCCGGGCAGCCTGCTTTTGCGGCCTGGTACACCAAAGTCAATACCGGGCAAAGCTGGGAAACGTATTCCCGCACGGGCGATCGTGCCGATATCATCGTAAAGTTATCCGCGGCGCGCGGCCGATTGGTATTCTGGAGGGGTAACAGCTATTTACCCTATTGGGAAACAAAGAAGGGCCACTGGAATTTCAGTGAGATCATCCCCCGCACCGGAAACGGCCCGGCCGAAAGGCCGGATAAGGCAAATGTCTACTCGTACGCAAAGATCATCAGCAGCGGTCCCGGGAAAATCGTCATTCAATGGAGATACCTGGCCAAATTTGAAGAGGGAAATCCGCACCGGGGCATTGACCCGGATAATTTCGTGGAAGAGACTTTTACCATCACCCCGGATGGAAAGGTGAAAAGGGAGATAAAAAAGGGCACTAAAAAAATTGTCGACTGGAACGACCCCGGCTATACGACTACGCAATGGGTCCAATTGAATGGGGATGGCATCAGGCAGATCGGCCTGCGGAAGCCGGTCCGCACGGTCAAAGCAGAACGGGCGCAGGGCGAGCGCGTCAAAGGACCGCTTCCTGTCCAGCCGCGGATCCTGTTCCATTTTGACGAAGCCGCGGGAGACAGCGTGGTCGAAGCTGTCCATGGTATAAAATCCGCAGTGCCCGGCAACCGGACGCTCTGGAAAAAAGGGGTCTCCGGTACCGCGCTCGAATTTGACGGATACAACACGGCAGTATCGGTCCGGCCCGGTACCGACAGCCTGCGCACAGGAACAAGTCTATCCCTCGAAGGATGGATAGCGCTCGGGGCTTATCCGTGGAACTGGGCGCCCCTGGTCCAGCAAGGAGACAGCGACGGATATTTTCTGGGCATCGACAGTCATGGATACCCGGGGTTCATGGCTAAGATCGACACGGTATGGGAAACCTTGACCGTCCCGAACGCGCCGCCATACAACGATCCCAATCACTTACAACTTTTCAGATGGTACAACCTGGCGGGCACGTATAACAGGCAGGACGGGGTCATGCGATTATTCATCGACGGAAAGGAAGTGGCCAAAAAGGTCGTGGGCAAAAAAGGGGTCCACCCCGCCGGCTGCGATATCCGCATCGGTAAAGCAGGCATCATGCGG
>DATNBP010000055.1:0-31659 GCA_035572015.1 Puia sp.
GTCACCAAACCATCAATATCATGACGCTGAGCGGGCTGTCCCTGGCGATCGGCATCCTGGTGGACGAGTCGACGGTGACGATCGAGAATATCCACCAGCACCTGGCGATGGGCAAGCCCAAATCCCTGGCGATCTGGGATGCGTGCCGGGAAATTGCGTTTTCGAAGCTATTGATATTGTTCTGCATATTGGCGGTGTTTGCCCCCGCATTTTCGATGGGCGGCATCCCCGGTTCGCTGTTCCTGCCTCTTTCGCTGGCTATCGGTTTTTCTATGATCACGTCCTACCTGATGGCCCAAACCTTTGTTCCCGTCCTCGCCAACTGGATCATGAAAGGTCACCGCAAAAAAGGCGGTCAGGGATATGCCTCGGACGAGGAAGAATTCAGGGCTTCCGGCCTCACCGCAGCCGATGAGGCAAGCGCGGCCGAGGAAAAGCATAAATTGCTGGAGCACGGTACAGGCAAGGACGGGCAGGAGACCAGGTTCGACCGTTTCCGAAAGCGCTTCATCCGTTTCCTCGACAGGATCATGCCCTACCGCCTGCCGATCGCCCTGGCCTATGTCGTGCTTGGGCTCGCCGGGGCTTACCTGATGATCCGCACGATCGGGCGGGACGTTTTGCCCAAGTCGAACGAAGGTCAGTTCCAGGTTCGGATGCGGGCGCCTGACGGGACACGTGTCGAACGGTCCGAGGAATATATGATCAGGACGCTGGGGATACTCGACTCGATGGTCGGGCATCAGCATATCGCGGTGACTTCTGCCATGGTCGGGATGCACAGCGCGCAGTTCTCCACCGACCCGATCTACCTTTTTATGGCCGGGCCGCAGGAGGGCGTACTCCAGGCTGCTTTTACGGCCGATTTCAAGGTCAATATGGATGATTTCAAGGAGGACTTCCGGCGCCGGGTCGCGAGGGACATGCCCTGGATGAAGGTGAGCTTCGAGCCGATCGAACTGACGGACAAGATCCTCAGCCAGGGATCCCCCACGCCGATAGAGGTGAAGATCATGGGCAAGAATAAGAAATTGAACGAGGAATATGCTGAAAAGGTCATCGGGAAGTTGCGGCAGATCCCCTATCTGCGGGATGTGCAGCTGGATGAAGCCGTCCATTATCCCGCGTTGGACATCCATATCGACCGGATCAGGGCCGCACAACTGGGTACCTCAGCGGACGTGATCAGCCGGTCCCTGATCGCGGCGACCTCATCCTCCCGGTACACCGAAAAGAATATCTGGATAGATCATAAGTCGAACCTTTCCTATAGCGTGCAGGTGGAAGTACCAACCAACGAAATGAACAGCATCCACGACATCAGCGAAATCCCGGTCACGCCCAATGCGGGGCGACCGGTGCTTGGGGATGTCGCTACGATCACGCCGGACTCTGTGTATGGCGATGCGGACGATATCGGCGCCACTCCTGTTTTGTCGGTGACGGCGAGTCTGTATAAGAAAGACCTTGGGCACGCCACGGTCGATGTGCAGCACGCCCTGGCCTCGCTGGGTAAGCTTCCCCGGGGGCTGGTGGTCGAGACGCGGGGACTTACGACCGTCCTGACGGACACACTTGACAGCCTGCAGACCGGTCTGATCGTCGCCATCGTCGTGATCTTCCTGATGCTGGCGGCCAACTTCCAATCGTTCAAGGTGTCGCTGGTTGCCCTGAGCACCGTCCCCGCCGTATTGCTGGGCTCGATCGGCATCCTTATGCTGACCGGATCGACGTTGAACCTTCAGTCTTATATGGGAATGATCATGTCCGTCGGCGTATCGATCTCCAACTCCGTCCTGCTGGTCACCAACGCAGAGGAACTGCGCAGTCATTCCGGGAACGCATTGAAAGCGGCGCGTGAAGCGGCCGCAAGCCGGATCCGCCCGATCCTGATGACCAGCGTTGCGATGGTGGTGGGGATGCTTCCCATGGCTTCCGGTCTCGGTGAAGGCGGGGATCAGGCGGCGCCGCTGGGCCGGGCGGTGATCGGCGGTCTGATCGCCAGTACGGTGGCGGCCTTGTTCGTATTACCGCTGATCTTTGCCTCTGTACAGGGAAAGACCGGCACGGATTCAGTTTCGCTGGACCCTTCCGATAAAGAAAGTAAACACTATATATCCACATTATATGAAGCGCATGCGTAATTGTCGATCATTCGTTGCGATGCTGGCGGCGGCAATCCTGTCATCCGGGCTATGGACAGCCTGTTCCAACCCGGGAGAGAAAAAGGACGATGCCGGCAGCACGACCGCCGGACACCGGGACAGCGGGGGTGCCCGCACTCCGGACAGTGCGAAGTCCGGACCGGCAACATTTGTCCTGGAGAAAGGCAGATTGTCTACCAGCTTGTATGTGCCCGGTGAGCTGATCGCCTTCCAGCAGGTGGACCTGTATGCCAAGGTCAACAGCTTTGTCAGGAAAGTGTATGCAGACGTTGGCTCCGAAGTAAAAGAAGGCCAACTGCTCGCGACAATGGAAGCGCCGGAATTGCAAAGCCAGTTATCCAGCGCCGAATCGAGGATGAAATCGCAACAGGCGATCTATATCGCCAGTAAAGCCAATTACGACCGGGTAGTCGAGACCGCCAAAACGCCGGGGACCATCTCGCAGAATGACATCGATCAGGCCAACGCCCGTCAGGAGTCCGATAATGCGCAATGGGACGCGGCCAAGGCGGCATACAATGAGGTGGCCGAGACGCTGAAGTATCTCGAGGTCAGGGCGCCGTTCAACGGCGTCATCAGCATGCGGAACGTCAACCCCGGCGCATATGTGGGACCGTCGGGAAAGGGTTCGGAGTTGCCACTGTTCACCTTACAGGAACAGAAACATATGCGGCTGGTCATCAGTGTCCCCGAGGCTTATACGGGCTACCTGAGCGACAGGGATAAAGTGAACTTTACGGTAAAGGCGCTCCCCAACCGAGTTTTCACCGCGCAGGTCCGGCGACTGGCGGGCGCGTTGGATAATCATCTCCGGGCAGAACGGACGGAAATGGATGTGTACAGCAACGACAAGACCTTGTTGCCGGGAATGGTGGCGGAGGTGGAACTGCCGCTGCCGGGGAAAGACAGCAGTTTTATTGTGCCGGGCACGGCGGTCGTGGATGGTACGGAACGAATGTTTGTGATCCGGGAGACGGCCGATCATCGGGCTGAGTGGGTGGATGTGAAGACCGGGAGGTCACAAGGCGGGCGGACCGAGATCTTCGGCAAGGGCTTACACGAAGGTGACCGGCTGGTGAAGACCGGTACGGAAGAGATCAGGGACGGGTCGCAACTTCCTTAATATGGATGGACTGAGGGGGTTAGTGATGGTTGGTTTTCGGCACTGGCGCTGAGTTGTACTGCGGGCGTTGGCGCAAGATTCGTCTTCGGGCGTTGGCGCAAAGCTAGCATTTAGCGCGTCTGGCGGTCGGGCTGCGCATGAGCTTTCGGGTGCGCAGGATTGGGAGATTGGGTGTGGCTGGCCAGGAAGGAGCCGGGCGGGGTCGCCGGCGTCCAATAGTTGCCGGACAGGATGATCATATCGAGCATCTTTATTGTATTATCGTAATAGTCGAAGTCCTTCATCTTAAAATGTTGGATGTAGGCCCAAAGCTTGTTTAGCCATTCCTGGTTGTCCGGATTGGACATGGCCGAGACGGCCAGCGGGCAGATAAAACAGAGCGCCTCGAAATACCTGTGCGGCAGGTCCTCGCCGGCGAGATTGTAGCCTGCGGAGATATTGTCAGGATTACCCTTCGTGGTCGCGCGGATCCACTTGTTGATGCGATCGACAAAGGCGGCGGCCCGGGGGTCGCCGGATATCAGAAAGTCGGTACCGACATGCCACGGGACGCGGCAGGCATTGAAATTATACACTCCGTCGTATTTCGATTCCAGGTAATTGGGCTGTACCGGTTGAGCAAAGAGGTTGGCGTCATCCGGATCGCGCCCGGCAAATGGACCCGTACCGGGGTAGCCGGTGGTTTCTGCGGCGGCGGTCATGGAACCGGTCGACCGGTGCGGCCTGGCCGAATCGGTAAGACGGGCGCCCGCGCCGGTCACGGATGAGGTATCGGATCTCCTGCCTTCGGTTGCTACCTGGCCGGGATTTGCGGCTATTCTTTCGGGTGAAATACGGATATTTTTGACAAAGTCCGGCACCAGTCCAACCTGCGGACTGTAGTTATGCTGCAGATACCGCAATACCCGATAATTGTTGGTTATCACCGTATCCCAGTATGGATCGCCGGTCGCCTCGCGGAATGCGCGCAGGTGGTCTGGCATAAAGTCGGAGGACCGCATGTCGTAATAATCCTTGCTTCGTGGCCGGCTGGTGTTGTCCTCCATCACGATATAGGTGAACGGATTGATCTCCTGGTGGCGGATGGCATCGATCATGGCCAGGGCCTCCTGCCGGTAGGGTATGTTGCTATGACGGCCCCACTGTGCGTCCGCCAACAGCAGGGAATAGGCGATGTCCATATCGCCATCCGTGGCGGCGCCGCCATCGAGGCTCATGCAATCTTTTTTTTGCGTCCAGGCCATCAGGTGGGGGCTGGTCGTGCTGGGATGCGATTTGTACCAACGATACAGGCAATCGTAAGTCTCCTGCGCCGTTGAATCAAACCCCGCCATGAGTGCAACGATCACCATACCGTAGCCCTGACCTTCGGAGACGCAGATATTACTCCCGCGACTGCCTTCAAACCAGACGTATTTTTCATCCGGCCGGCAGCCGGTAAGTACATAATGCTTTTTCCAGGCGAGATAAAAAGATTTGACACTGTCATCCATTTCTTCCTGGCTGATATTGTTTGGGAGGATGGTTCCCTCCTGGTAGGAGTTGTGCTGGGGAAACGGCTTGTAGGGCAAGAACGCTTCCCTTTCGGCAGGGGTGGTCCGGTTAGCGGAGGAATATAACCGCGGTTCGGCTTGTTGGGCGACGGATCGGGTCGAAACGAAAGTGGAGAACAGTATAAGGACGGAAAGTACTCGCTTTACTCTTTGCATACCTATTTCTATATTTCACAGTAATAACATTTCCCTAACACTAGCTGCCGACGCGGGACCATCGGAAACATCACCTTTTTACGAAGAGCAATTTTCTTGCCATCCGTAATTCTGCACGTTCTGTTCAGGGGAAGAACGAAGGAGTTGCCGATATCATTACAAGCATTGTGCCGAGTCGCAGCGGAGCGACCCTCAATCGTGATCACGCCGGCCATTTTTTATTTCAGGTAATAAAAGAGGAACGGCAGCCATAAGGCTGCCGTGTTCCCGGGTTTGGGTAAAAAGGGAAGGGGTAAATCTTACTATTTTTTGTCGAGCGATCTTTTTCCGGCCAGCGTGGATTGCCCGCCGGCTGCGCTTGCCTGCGGGCCACAAATGCGTAGTGGGCCGACTGGTGGCCGCTGCGGTGCAGTAGTACCAGTTCGATGCCAGAATGTAAAAATTTGAAAATCCGCTTCTTATGAAATTTTTCCCCAAACCGGTCGTCTCAGAGCTGGAAAAGCGTCCGGATCCGGCTCAGTAGTTGTTGGATTTTTGTTTGGTGGTATCGAGGTATTGATAGGCGTCGCCGTTTCCCAGGTCTGTACCCGCGGCGCCGGCAGGCGGCGTCTTTTGGTACTGGGCGTTGTAATCATATTGCAGATTCCCATTAAGGCTGTCGGGCTTGGCGAAGCGTGCGTTGCGGTCCAGGCCAAGTGATTTATCGGCGAGGGCCCGGGAAAAGAAGTTTTCCCAGATCGGCCGGGCGATATGGCCGCCATCCGCAGATCCTCCGTCCAGGTGAATAAAACGTTCGTCGCAGCCCACCCAGGTACCCGCGAGCAACTGTGGCGTATAGCCCATGAACCAACAGTCCGAATTATCGTTGGTCGTGCCGGTCTTTCCGCCCATTTCGGCCAGGCCAAGCCGTTGGCGCAGACCGTGCGCGGTGCCGAAGTCGCAGGTTCCCTGCATCATCCGGGTCATGGTGTAGGCGGTCTGCTGGCTGAGCACTTCCTTATGCGGGGGGATAAAACTGGCCAGAATATTCCCGTGCTTATCCTCAATGCGGGTGATATAGTACGGTTCGGTATTGATGCCTTCGGTTGGGAACATGGTATAGCTGCCGAGCATCTCGTACAGCGACAACTCACAGGCGCCAAGCGCCATGGACGGGTAGGGCTGGACGGTCGTGGGAATATTGATCTGTTTTAGAAATTCGGCAAAACGCTGCGGCCCCTGCGGACCGAACGATTTCATGATGTAAGCGGCCACTTCGTTGATAGACCAGGCGAGGCCGTAAGCCATCGGATAGGGGCCGGGACTCCAGTGGGACCCGGCTTTGGCCGGTACATATGCATTGTATTCAGGGAAGAACTGCTGCACCGCGGGACAGGAGGTCGTCGGTGTGAAATTGAAGTCTTCGATGGCGAGGCTGTAAAGGAATGGTTTGATCGAGCTGCCCACCTGGCGCTTGGTGCCCAGGTTGACATGGTCGAATTTATATGTCCTGAAATCGATGCCGCCGACCCAGGCCCTGACCGCTCCGCTAAACGGGTCCATGACCATGAAGCCGGTCTGCAGCATCTGGCGATTGTAGCGGATGGAATCCAGCGGAGTCATCACGGTATCTTTTTCACGGGAAGGATTCCACGCGAACACCCGCATCCTGACGGGTATGTTGAAGGTGGCGCGGATTGCCGCGTCGGACATCCCTGCGTCCTCTTCATCCTGCCAGCGTTCGCTGCTATGCATCGCGGCGTCGAGGATATTCTGATGATCCGCCCAGACGGAACCGTTCCTGATCTCGCGTTGGGCATCGAGCATCTTTTGGAGGACGGGCATCTGCTGATCGACGGCCTGGTCTGCGTAAGCCTGCATCCGGGAGTCGATGGTGGTATAGATCTTCAAACCATCGGTGTACAGGTTGTAGGGTTGGTTCGTTGCCGGGTTCACATGATCCCTGCACCATTTCTTCAGGTCCCCGCGAAGGATATCCCGGAAATAGGGCGCAATCCCGTTGTTCTCGTCCAGCTTCCGGTAGTGGCTCAGATCGATGGGCTTTGCCTTCAGACTATCCGCCGCGGCGGGTGTGAGAAAGCCGTGGGTGACCAACCGGTTGAGTACGACGTTCCGGCGATCGGTCGCCGCCCTGGGGTTGGTCCGCGGGTTGAAGAGGCTGGGGTTGTTGACCATCCCGACCAGCACGGCCGCTTCGTCCGGGCTCAGGCTGTCGGGCTCCTTCTGAAAGAAAGTGCGGGCCGCGGCGCGGATACCATATACGTTATCACTGAAAGAAACGTCGTTGAGGTAAAGCGTGAGGATCTCCTCCTTTGTAAAATTGCGTTCGAGCTCGATGGCGATTATCCATTCCTTTAGCTTCTGGATCATTCTTCTCACCCGGTTGTGAGACCGCTCGCCGTTAAACATATTGAGTGCCAGCTGCTGTGTGATGGTGCTTCCGCCGCCGTCCTGGCCGAACTTGAGTACGGCGCGAAGGACCGCCCGGCCGTCGATGCCGGAGTGGTCATAGAAACGTTCGTCTTCCGTAGAAACCAGCGCATGGATGACATTTGGCGAAATATCCCTGTAATCGGCATGGAGGCGATTGCTCCTCGTCGTATAATACTTGCCCATGGAAACGCCGTTATCGGTGAAGACTTCCGAGGCCAGGACAAGGGAAGGGTTCTCGAGTTCGTGGAGAGAAGGAAGTTCGCCGAAGGCGCCTTTTGCGATGGAGATGATCAGTATGATGAAGGCCAGAAGGCCCGAAAAGAACAATATCCAAAAGACCCGGACGGCTTTGCGCATAGTATATTGATTGTTAGGCGATAACGTCGGTCGGCTCCGTTGGCTTCCAAGGCCGGCGAATCGGACACCAAGTTAACGTTAAAGAATGGGAATTAGCGTGAAAGGCCTGTGAAAAATAGGTATTTTGGGGGCAGGTTGAATAGAAATTTTTTGCGAGTTGTCCTATCGGGCTACGGTGAGTTGTCTATAGTCCATTGATCACCAAAAAATTAATTTTATGACAGAGTTTGCGTTGATTTTCAGGGTCGGACCGAGTTGGAAGGGGGATATCACGCCGGCCGAAATGCAGAACCGCATGACCGCCTGGATGAACTGGATGGGCGGCATAGCGGCCAAGGACAAATTAGTGAGCAGCGGCAACCGGCTGGGGATAAAGGGGTCGAAGGTCGTTGGGGCGAATAACGTCATTTCAGACGGCCCCTTTACCGAGGTGAAGGAGTTCATTAACGGCTATATCATCGTCAAGGGCGATTCGGTCGATGAGGCCGTCGAGTTTGCGAAAAGTTGTCCGCTCGTGGTTGGGAACTTTGGAAAGGTGGAAGTGCGGCCGCTGGTGGCGCCGGATAACAATCAGTAGGAAATACGGCCGGAGGACCGGCCTTTTTTTTCTTCCATGGAGCAGGAACTGATACCAAGACTTTACCGCCAGGAATACAGCAAGATGGTGGCGTTGATCTGCTCCCGGTTCGGGGTCGGCGAGATCGACGCTGCGGAGGACATCGTCGGCGAAACCTTTCTGTCCGCGGCGGAGACCTGGGGGGTGAAAGGCGTCCCCGATAACCCGGTAGGCTGGTTATACAGGGTGGCCAGAAACAATACCCTGAACGGATTGAAACATGAGCAGGTCAGACAGAGGACGAGGAGCAGGTTGGCAAAAGCGGGAACAGCTGCCGTCCAGCCCGAGCTGGATATTTCGGCGGAAAATATCGCGGACAGCCAATTGAGAATGATCTATGCCGTATGTCATCCCATGATCCCGGTGGAAGCACAGGTGACGCTGGCCTTGCGGGTGCTTTGCGGATTTACGATCGAGGAAATAGCACAGGCTTTGCTGACGACAAAGGCGAACGTCAATAAAAGGCTATTTCGGGCCAAGGAAAAGCTGCGGGCCGGAAAAATCACCACAGCGCTTCCATCGACAGCAAGATTGAACGAAAGGCTGGACGGGGTGCTGATCACATTATACCTGCTATTTAACGAAGGCTATTATTCAGCGAGCCCGGATAAGGTCCTGCGGAAAGAGCTGTGTGCGGAAGCGATCCGCCTGACCTACCTGCTCACGGTACCGGGTAAGGGAAAGGGAGAAGTCCGGCCTGAGGTGTATTCGCTGCTGGCGCTGATGTGTTTCCAGGCGTCGCGGCTGAATGCGCGGGTCGACGACGCCGGCGAACTGGTGTTGTACGAGCAGCAGGACAGCGGGCTGTGGGATCAGGAGCTGATCAACCGGGGAAACGGATATTTTGTCCGTGCCTGCGATTCCGGCGTATTGTCGCGGTACCACCTGGAAGCCGCGATTGCCTGGTGGCATACCCAAAAGACCGACAACGGTGAAAAATGGCAAAATATCCTCCACCTGTATAACCGGTTGTTGATCCTTCAGTATTCCCCTGTTGCAGCACTGAACCGTGCCTATGCATTTGCGCGGGTGTATGGGAAGAAAATGGCGATCCCGGAAGCGGAGGGTCTCGCGTTGACAGGGAATCTGTTCTATCATTCGTTATTGGGTGAATTGTACGGCGGGGTTGACGAAGCCAGGTCGCTCGCACATTGGAAGCTGGCCCGCCGGCTGGCGCCGACAGCGGCAGAAAGGAGGGTGATTGACAATAAGATGAACGGTCAGGGAGGTGCGGCGTTTTGATAAGAATTTTCGATATTTTGGTCATGTGAAGCAAATAACGACAGTATTGGTTGGCTTTATCCTGGCCGGAAGCGCATCGTCCCAAGCCATGATCGTCTGGGACTCGGCGGCGAAGCTTACCTGGGCAGACTTCCAGGGTAAAGCAGACCGGAAAAGCCAATTCAATGCGGTAACGGTATCCGGTATATACTATAAATTCGACCTGGGCGCGGGAGGATACAGAGACTCGATCATGGCCGTTTTCTTTACAGCCGAGTCATGGGTCAAGGATTCCAGTGAAAGCCAGTTGATCCATGAGCAGGGGCATTTCGATATCACGGAAATCTTTGCCAGGATCCTTCGGAAGAGAAGAATGGAATTCATTCCAGGACGCGGTAGTCTCGGGCGCCAGTTGAAAACGTTGTATGACGGAGTCGAGCGGGAAAGGGATGAAATGGAATTACTGTACGACCGGCAGACCGGCCATTCAGCCAATGCGGCGATGCAGAGGTACTGGAATCAGAAGATCCGAAACGAGCTGCAGCCACTGGAGCAATACGCCTATTAGCGGGGGCGATGACCGAGGGGCGATTTGATATTACCGCGGCGTTGCGCGAGCCGGATAAAAATGAAGCCGGTGACCAAACACAAGCCGGCGGCCTGGACAGATCCCTGCGGTCCGAAATACCCGCCGGTCAACAGGTCGGAACCGAGAATCTGAGATTGGAATACGCTGGTGTCAAGGGTGTATTGATTGACAGCCGCACCGTACACTCCGGCAAAGGCAAAGTCCCACGCAAAATGGATCGCTACCGGTAGCCAGAGCTTCCGGCTGAAAAGATATGCAGGGGCCAGGAGAAAGGCGGCGTGCATGGAGACGGCAAAGGCACTGAAAGGCGTGGCCCCCGGGGCCGTAATATGGAGGATAAAAAAAAGCACCACCAGGATGGCAAGGGCGAGGTAGCTGCCAAGCCAATCTTCAACAAGCCGAAAGACGATCCCGATGATGATGATTTCCGCGATGGTGGCGTTAACGAACGTACTCCAGAGATTGGGGAGCACCGGCGCAAAGGAACGGGTGGCGACGATCGTATATACGTGGGCAAGATATTGGATGGCAATGACTGCCGATGCGATGGTAAACCCCAGCAAGATACCGCCAGTAAGCACGGACCCAAGTTGCCGGGTTGACAGTTCGGCGATCTCGCGGTTTTCGTACCCCTGATAGAGCGCCCGATACAAGACCAAGACCAGTATGGCGAACACGGTGCCGGCGATCGGATCCCTGATGTCCCCGGGCAGGGAAGTGTGCTGCAGCAGAAGCTGGGTCAACTGCATGCCGAGAAGGCCGAGCCCGAGGCAAATGGCGATCCCGATCACCATGCGGACCAATGGGAATCCGACAACGGCGTTTTGGCGGATGGAAGATGTCATGTTGGTGAATTTACCGAATTTTGGGAAGAGCGTCGCGGTCAAAACACCCGCTCCCTGATCCGGTTCATGAACGATTCGCGGAATTTTTCGCTGATGGGGATTTGCTTGCCGCCGACGAAGATCTGGTTGTCACGGATGGATTCCATGCGGGAGATATTTACGATATAGGAATTGTGCACGCGGGCGAAGGAGGCGGAAAGCTGTTCTTCGATATCCTTGAGGCGACGATAGACGAGCAGTTTGATGGTGGGGGTGACGACGCGGACGTATTCCTTTTCGCCTTCGAAATAAAGGATATCGCGAAGCAGGATCTTCTGCAGGGCGCGGCCGGATTTGACGAAGAAGTATTGGTCTTCGGACGCGGGGGACGGGGAGGGGACGGGAGGCGGGGCCGCGTTGGCGGGAGCGGGGACGGGAGATGCCCCTGTCGGGGAGGGCAACCTGTTGAAACAGGCTTCGATCTTTTGCAGTGCGGCGTAAAAGCGTTTGAGCGTGATGGGTTTCAGCAGGTAATCGATCGTCGGGAAGCCGTAGCTTTCGGCGGCAAACTCCGAATACGCGGTGGTAAAGACGATGCGGGTCGCGGGTGGCAGGAGACTGGCCATTTCCATGCCCGTAAGATGAGGCATGTTGATATCGAGAAAGATAAGGTCGACCGCATTGGTTTTGAGGAAAGCGAGGGCCTCGCGGGCATCGTAGCATTTGGCCGGAATGTCCCAGGATGTATTTTGCCGGATGAACATCTCCAGCAGGTTAACGGCATTCGGTTCGTCATCGACAATCAGGCAGCGGAGGCTCATTGCAGCGGTATTTTAAGGAAGGCCTGGAAGGCGCTTCCGGTGTGTGTTGTCCGTAGTTCAAACCGGTTTCCGTATAGTAAGATAAGGCGTTTTTCAAGATTGATCAGCCCAAATCCGGCGTGGCTGACCGGCGGCGTCTCGGCCGGAAGGCTATTGCAGGTCGAAAACGAAAGCCAGGTGTTTTCCTGCCGCAGCTTCACACTGAATGCATTGCCCGATGCTGAGCGGTCGATCCCATGTTTGAAAATATTCTCTACGAAAGTCATGAGGAGCATGGGCGGGATCAGGGGACTTCCCTGGTATTCCTGCTCGAAGCTGACCTTCACCCCATGCCGGATGCGGATTTCTTCGAGCGCGATATAATTCTCCAAAAATTTGATCTCGGCAGCCAGTGCGACCTTTTCCTTGGGACTTTCGTCGACAAAATAACGCATGATATCGGACAGGCGGCCGATCAGGAGCGCCGTCCGCGGGGCCTCGCGGAACGCCTCGTAATAAATATTGTTCAATGTATTGAATAAAAAATGCGGCTGAACCTGGGATTTGAGAAGATTGAGTTCCGCCAGACTTTTTTGTTCCAGCATCTGTTCGGCCTGGCGCTTTACGCGGAAATATTCCAGTGCGATCCGGAATACGAAACTCATCAAATATATAAAAAGGCTGCTCGCGAGAAAATAAAAGATCTCCTTCCAGTTAAATACTTCGGGCTTCAACGCAAAGAACCGGTTATAGATGATATAACTCAGCCAGGCACGGAGAAAGGCGATGGCGATGATGCCCGATGCCGCGGCGATGATGTAACCCCCTGTCTTCCCTCTTTGGTACAATCGCGGAAAGATGCAGGAGATATTGCCGTAAATAATGATGGCATAAAAAAGGGTATTCAGCGGTGCGTAAGCGACCGCCTGACCGAATCCTTCCCCGGGGACATAAGTAAAAAAATTGAGCAAGAGTACAAATCCCCAGACCAGGAACTGGAGTTGAACGGGCGTCGCCTTACCTAGAAAAAGCCGCATGTCCAAAAATACATTGCTTTTTACCCCGCGGCGTGCCTTTTCAACGCCACCGGGACAATATTCAATTTCATCATTCAGGTGGTTGATTTGAAAAAAGCTCAAAAATGGGATCAAATTTTGAACGATCGTCAAAAGTGCATTTTATGTGGATACTTGTAAATGATTCATTATTATGCAGGTACTGCTTAAATATGGATATATGTTATTTTTTATTAATTAAATTTATATGGCGAGTCTATTATTTTTAGTGTAGTTTTATCCCGTAATGAATCGTATTTGTTATATTACTAATATGAAATTTTGAAATCTATGATCAAACTCACTGCAAAGCGGGTTTTACCCTTTCTGGTGCTGATAGCCGTTGCGGTCATTTCGATCTTTATTCCGAGCGTCGCGCCTTCGGTACCGGACTCCAGGTACAATTCGGCAGATGTGACCTGGATGCTTGTCGCTACGGCCCTTGTATTCCTGATGACTCCCGCCCTTGCCTTTTTCTACGGCGGCATGGTCAACCGGAAGAACGTCCTGTCGACGATGATGAAGAGCGTGGTGGCTGCCGGGGTGGTAGGGGTCCTCTGGATTATCGTCGGTTACAGCCTTTGTTTCGGGGATTCGATCCATGGGATCATCGGCAACCCGCTGACGCACCTCTTTTATAAGGGAGTGGTGAGCGGTGCGCCGTGGAAGGCGGCGCCGACGATCCCGCAGGGTTTGTTCTCGATGTTCCAGTTGATGTTTGCGATCATTACCCCCGGTCTCGTGGTCGGCGCTATCGCCGAGCGCATGCGATTCTCCGCCTATGTGCTCTTTACGGTATTGTTCAGCCTGCTGGTGTATGCGCCGCTTGCCCACTGGAGCTGGCATCCGGATGGATTCCTCGCGCAGATGGGCGCGCTGGACTTCGCAGGTGGCACAGTCGTTCATATCTCCGCCGGTTGCGCAGCACTGGCAGGCGCCCTGGTGCTGAAACGCCGGAAGGTACATATCCAGCGGCTCGAAACACACCCTGCGAATATCCCGTATGTGCTGATCGGCACCGGGTTGTTATGGTTCGGTTGGTTTGGTTTCAATGCCGGGTCCGCGAATGCGGCCAATTCCCTCGCGGTATCCGCTTTTTCAACGACGAATACGGCAGCCGCTTCGGCCGGGCTTTCCTGGATGTTCTTTGACGTGCTGCGCGGGAAGAAGCCCTCAGTGGTCGGATTCTGTGTCGGCGCTGTGGTAGGATTGGTGGCGATCACTCCGGCGGCGGGCTTCGTGGCAGTTCCGCAGAGCATTTTTATAGGGGTGCTGGCCGCGATCATTTCCAATATGGCGGTCCACTTCAAATCCACCAAGACGGTGCTGGACGATACGCTGGATGTTTTTCCCTGCCATGGGATCGGCGGTATGGTCGGGATGCTGATGACGGGTGTGTTTGCAACTACGACGGTGAATGCAGGCGGGGCAAATGGCCTGATGTATCATAACCCTTCCTTCTTTTTTATCCAGGTGAAGGCGATGGCGATCGCGGTCGGATATAGCTTTACCGTTTCGTTCCTGATCTTCAAGCTGGTCAACTTTATCGTTCCGTTGCGCGTCAGCCAGGAAGAGGAAGAAGAAGGGCTCGATGCGAGCCAGCATGACGAGAAGTATACGCAGGGCACGTTGCTGGTAGCCACGCCGGAAGGGCTTAAGGAGCAGGAGATCATGTAATCCAAAAAATAACAACTGTTTTTTACGCGGTCGGCTTTGCCGGCCGTTTTTTTTGGCCGCTCCCAATTTCTCCATTTTCAAGAAGTGCGGCGGAAGCCGCCATCGTAACATTGCGTAAAAAAACATGAGCAACAACTGGAACGAATTCAAATTGCGCGTCAACACGACGGCATCCGTTGAGAAAGCTTATGCGGCGGTTGGAACGCCGGCAGGCCTCGAATCGTGGTTCCTCCGGGCGACCGGGATTACGTCGGGGGGAAAGCCACGACAACCCGGGGAGCGCATCCAGAAAGGGGACGAGTACCAATTTCAATGGCACGGCCACCCGGACAGCGTGCGGCACGGCGGAAGATTTCTTTCGGCGGACGGCAAAAGCGTCGTCAGCTTTACATTTTCGCAGGACCTGCCGGTGACCATCAGTATTTACCGGGAATGCGAGGAGACGATCGTGGAACTGACCGAGATGTTTGACTCCAGTGACGAAGGTGTCGCGAAAAAGCACTACCTGGGCAACATGAAAGGTTGGATATTCTTCATGATCAATTTGAAATCGGTATTGGAAGGAGGCCTGGATATGCGGAACCGGAAGGAGGAATTGAAGAATGTCCTGACTGCTTAACGTTTCCCGTCACCGCCGGACCGTTGCGATCCGCGACTGGGTATCGCGCCAGGCTTTGGGAGAAGCGCCGAAACGCGCACGGAAAAGACCGCTGAAAGAAGTAGGGCTTTCGAATCCGGTCAGGCGGCAGATCGCGGTGACAGGCTGAGCGGTTTCGGTGAGGAACCGACGTGCGGCGGTCAACCGGACCTCGGTCAGGTACTGGTGCGGCGTAAGCCCGAAGCAGTCGCGGAACATGCGCAGGAAATGCTGCCTGTTCAGGGCAGCCTGCCCGGCGAGGATGTCAAGTGACAAGGGAGAACCGTAGTGGCTGTCGATCCATTCCCTGGCCAAAGAGAGCCGCCGGTAGAGCTGGACCCGGGTAGATTGCCTCGATACAGGAAGTTTTGCGCCGGCCACAGCAGCGGCCGCCGCACGGAGGATCAATTCGCGCAGTATGTCGCCAATCAATGCGTCGGCCTTGAGTGCGCTGAACGAGCTGCAGTTGTTTCCCAGCCGGACAAGCCAGGCCAGGCGTTCCTGCAACAAAGCGGTCATGGGATGGGCGCGCCCGAGCCAGCAAAGCTCAGCGCCATGTCCTGCAAGAGCCCTCGCCGCGAGATCGGACTGAAAGAACAACAACAGCGGTTGTGCATCGGCGTTCGTTATCCGGATCGACAACCGGCTGGAGGCATCCGTGATAAGGTACCGGGTCTTGTCGATGAGTTGTGTTTCGCCGTTAAGGATAAAACGGCCGTTTCCGGACAGGCAGGTAATGATGCCGGGCCCGGGAATATGGGCTAAGGCGACATATGGTTCCGTAATGGATTGTACCAGGAGGGTGTGATCGTCAAAGCGAAGCCGGACCGATCCGGCGAGGGATTCCGGGTTGAGGAGTTTCCGGGCGACCATGGCAGCTTTTTTTCAAAGATAGGGAATCGGCCGGCATAGTATATTTGCGCCATGATCACCAGGGAGACGCTCATCGAAGCCAGGAAATTGTGGGATTATCATCATCTGTACCATATTCCCGCACCATCGGATTGTATCCTGGTGCTGGGGAGTCTCGACCTGCGGGTAGCCAACAGGGGCGCTGAATTATACCTGCAGGGATTGGCGCCATTCATTATCTTTTCCGGGGGACTGGGCAATATCACCAAAGGTATGTGGAAGGATGCGGAGGCAGAACTCTTTGCGCGGATCGCGCTGGATATGGGAGTCCCTTCCGAGGCCATTTTTATTGAAAACAAGTCCACGAATACGGGAGAAAATATTTTGTTTACACAGCGGCTCCTGGAGGACAAGGGGTTGCATCCGCGACGATTCCTGTTGGTGCAAAAGCCTTATATGGAGCGGCGGAGTTACGCCACGTTCAAGAAACACTGGCCGGACAAGGAGCTGCTGGTGACTTCGCCGCAAATCCCCTTTGATTCCTATCCAACATCAGACATGCCGATGGAGCAGGTCATCAACCTCATGGTGGGAGACCTCCAGCGGATCCGGATCTATCCCGGTAAAGGCTTCCAGATCCCGCAGGATATCCCCGACGAGGTGTGGGAGGCCTACGAAAAATTGGTAGGTTGGGGCTTTACGAGCTACCTGGTGCGCTGATTTCGGGCACCCGGCTAGAAATATCGCAGCCAGGTCTTTTCGGGATGGCTGGACTTATACTTTCCATACCAACGGCATAGAGGGTACAGCGCTGCGGTTACACCCAGCCATATGGGATAGATCGCCCAGGTGGGGAGGCCGCCGCCCGCGGCCGGCCGGCCGTATTGGCCGGGTCCGAAGCTGATCTCCGAAAAGCTGTAACCCTGGGCGAATACGACAACCAGCAGGATCAGGTGAATGAGATAGAGGTGTATGACAAAATAGAACAGGGGCACGCGGCCGTAAACGAGAAGGGTGCGCGTAATTGCGTTATCCCGTTGCTCGGCCGCCGCGAGAACGAGCAGGAGGCCGGCAAGCGTCACCAGGCTAAAGAGGAGGGAGGGGGGATATTTGGTGACATTCAAGAACGACAGGAAGGTGAAGAGGCCGTTTTTCCCCGTGGACCAGGGAGCGGGATCGCCATACCCATTGATGAACCGCAGCACGACGAACAGTGCGAGCGATGCGAGGCCTGCGATCAGGAAGAGGCGGCTCCGCCCGGACGAAGGCCGGTCGAACCACCGGGCGGCAACGAAGCCCGCGAGCATGATCCCGAGCCAGGGAATGACCGGATAGGCAATTGTGACCAGGTGGCCAGGAGCCGGCTGAAAGACATCGAGGGTCCAGCCAACAGATCGCAGCAGGCGCCAGAAGACTGGCGTACCGGAGGCGCCCAAAGCCATGCCCGACGACGACGGCAGCAGATCGTGGCCGAAGAAGACAAGGGCGGTCAGGAAAAGCAAGAGGCGGTCGGGCAGCCGGCACAGGACGGATAAGAGGATAAACCCTGCGCCGATCGTTCCAATTACTTCGAAAATGAGGAGCCGGAAGGTAGGGTCGAAGGAAAGGGCGAAGTTGACGATCGTGCATTCGAGGACGATCAGGATGATCCCACGGCGAAGGACCCACGCACGCGTCACCCGCCGGTCGCCGCTTCGCTTAAGCTGGATGGCGACGGAGGTTCCCGCGAGGAACACGAAGGCCGGAGCGCAAAAATGCGTGATCCAGCGGGTGAAGAACAGCAGAGCCGTGGTGACGCTAAGGTCCGTCGGCTGATGATCCCGGGACCAAAGATGTAAGAAATCGCGGGTGTGGTCAAGGGCCATGATCACCATAACGAGTCCTCGGGCGATATCGATTGAGGGAATCCGCTTCATGGTCCGGGAAATTAGCGTATGCGGGCGCTGCCGCAAAATGCCGGTCGACGAACGGATGGATTTTCGACGAATGGACGAATCGAGTCGACGATTGGCGGCACTAGCGGCCGAGGTGCCTGTACAGTTCCTGCCGGTGGGCCCGGGAAACGGGAATGACCGCAGCTCCAATATACGCGAAATGTTCGCGGACCTGGTCGATCTTGTCCAGTGCGAGGGTATATGACCGGTGGACCCGAATAAACCTTTCGGCTGGCAGCCGCGCGGTAATTTCACTCAGCGGCTGATGGCAAATATAATTTCCGCCGGTTGTAAAGACGCGGATATAGTCTTTCAGGCTCTCTATATACCGGATCGAGTCGATGGGAATGCGGGTCCATTGGCGATCTGTCTTGAGAAAAATATAGCCTTTCTCCTCCGGTTGCGGTTCGCCTGCGGCCTGCAAAGCACGGCCGGCCTTTTCCATGGTCAGCAGGAACCTGGAAAAGGCGAATGGCTTGACGAGGTAGTCCAGCACCTCCCATTCGAAACCTTCGACGGCATAGTCGCGATACGCTGTCGTGACAACGACGAGGGGCCGGCGCGGAAGACTCTTCAGGAGATCGAACCCGGTGAGCTGAGGCATATGAATATCGAGGAACAGCAGATCGACCGTTTGTTGCTGAAGCAAGCGAAAGGCTTCTACCCCATTGGCCGCGGTCAGAATACCGGTTATGCCCATCCGCCGCAGATAGTCCACGACAATCCCGATGGCGAGCGGCTCATCGTCCACGACGAGACATCGGAAGGCGGTCATGTGACGGGTATTTTTAGGGTGATGTGATAATTAGCGGCTGATTCGACACGGTCGAGCCGGTAATCGGCGCCATACAGGAGGTCGAGGCGGCGTGTGACATTTTTTAATCCGAGGCCGTTGGTGTTTCCGCCCGGGGAGGCGATATGGGGTCCGGCTTCGGGGGCTGCCCTGCCGACGGAGTTGTCGATTGAAAAGAAGAGTAGTTGTTGCCGATGGCTCAGGGAGATGTCGATGTGGCCGTCGCCGATGGTCTGGCCGATCCCGTGTTTGAAGCTATTTTCCACAAAGGTGAGGAGGAGCAAAGGCGGAATGCGGATCGGGTCCGCGGTGAGCCCGTCTTTACGAAAGGTGAGCGTGAGCCGGTCGCCGAACCGGAGTTGTTCCAGCGCAATGTAGTCTTCGAGATTGGCGATCTCTTTGGCCAGGGGAACGGTATCTGCGCCGGACTCATACAGCATGTAGCTCATCAACGAAGAAAGTCGCAATACCACCTCCGGCGCGAGGTCCGACTTTTGCAGCGTCAGGGCGTAGAGGTTGTTTAGCGTGTTGAAAAAGAAATGCGGATGCACCTGAGCCTTGAGAAAACTGAGCTCAAGTGCGATCTGTTGCCGCTCTTTTTCTTTTATCCGGTCCTGCCTGTCCAGCCAGTCCCGGAAAAATTTCAGCCCGGAAGTAAGCGCCAGCAGATAGGAGCTATTGAGCAGTTGCGTCGCGAAATTCGGGACATTAAAGACGCCGGATGGCTGATAGAACGTTGCCCCTTCGTGAGCATACAATTGATGAAGCGCGATATTCAGCGCGGATATTGCCGACATGGCGAGCAACACGAACAGGCAATAAAGAAAGTACTGCCGCTTTTTCAGGAACGCCGGCCACAGCCAGTAGAGATTGATATATACCAGCAACATATCCGGAGGCAACAGGCTCAGCAGCCGGGCGTAGAAGCGCATATCATATACCTGGTGGATAGTGAGTGAGATAAGGGCGGCATAAAGGTAATAGCAGAGCCAAAACAGTGTATGATAGACCCAGGGTCTGGCGGAGAGCAGGTTATATTTGCCGACAGTTGACAAACCGGATGAATTGACCGGTAAATATATATTTTTTATGTTACTTTGAAAGATGATACGAACCCGTCAGCTATTAACAGGCATGTTGCTGTGCTTTCTTTTTGGAAGCGCACGGGCGCAAGGATACCTCAGGGCGAAGGACCGGCTCATCGTCAACGAAAAAGGGGAGAAGATGATCCTGCGCGGGATCGGCCTCGGAGGCTGGATGCTGCAGGAGGGTTATATGCTCAAGCTTGGGAAGATCGGCCCGCAATACAAGATCAGGGAAAAGATCAGCGAACTCGTCGGTCCCGATAAGACGGCGGCATTTTACGACCAGTGGCTGGCGAACGATATCCGGAAAGCCGACATCGATTCAATGGCAGCCTGGGGCTTCAACAGCGTTAGATTGCCGATGCACTACGCCTTGTATACGCTGCCGGTCGATCAGGAACCCGTGGCGGGACAAGATACCTGGTTGGAGAAGGGCTTTGCGTTGACAGATAGCCTGCTCAACTGGTGCAGAGCCGATCATATTTACCTTATCCTCGATATGCATGCGGCGCCGGGGGGCCAGGGGAACGACCTGCCAATCGCCGACCGGGATCCGTCCAAACCGTCCCTCTGGCAAAGTCCCGCCGACCGCGCGAAAATGGTAGCGTTGTGGCGAAAGCTTGCCGGGCGGTACGCCAATCAACCCTGGATCGGCGGCTATGATATCATCAATGAGCCTAACTGGGGATTTTCCGGAGATACCGCCGACCCGCATGGAACCAGGGAGAAAATGAATGCGCCGCTTCGGCAACTGATGGTCGACATCACCGCTGCGATCCGGTCGGTGGACAAGCGTCATATGATCATCATCGAAGGGAATGGCTGGGGCAACAACTACCAGGGAATCCTTCCGGCCTGGGACAGGAATATGGTGCTGAGCTTTCACAAATACTGGAACCCCAATACCGACGAGTCGATCAGGCGCTTCCTCGATTTACGCGAGAAATACGATATTCCGCTATGGTTGGGTGAGTCGGGCGAAAATAACGATCAGTGGTACCACGACGCCATCCGGTTGGTCGAAGGCCATGACATCGGCTGGTCCTGGTGGCCGTTGAAAAAGATCGGCACGAACCAGCCGCTGGAAGTCATCATGCCCCCGACTTTCCGGAAACTGGTCGACTATTTTGTGAATAAAGGGCCGAAGCCGACCAAGGCGGAAGCAGAGGCCGGCCTCGATGACCTCCTCCATAATGTCCGGACGGAAAACAATATTGTGCATTACGATGTGCTGAATGCCCTGTTCCGGAAGTAAGGGGGTAATTTGCGCATAGCCCTGGATCTTCTATTCCGACTGTAATGCCGCCTCCAATTGCTGGATGCCGGAAATGAACTTCTTTCCTTCGTCGTTGGTATCGGGCCATTTGATATCGGTCCGTTTGAAAACTTGCCGGATCAGGCTGTCGCCTGTATGACAGTCGGCGTCGCTGAAAAAGCAGGCCCTCCACCTGGGAGAAAGGAACTCGTACCTAACCAGCCCGAACCCGTTCCCGTGCATCTTCAGGGGAGACGGAATGTCTGTCACATCCAGGCTGCCGACATTGTTGTCATCACCCCATTGCAGATAGGCCTCCCAAAAATGCAAATGGTTGAGCAGGCGCTCCCGGATCTCGGCCACCGATTCCTTACGCGCCGCGGGAATCCGCCAACGGTTGTTGCAAACAGAGAATGGGTTGGTTGCAGAATCACGCGAGGGGCGCGGCCTGGGTTCGAAATGGGCGATCTTTTGAGCCGAAAGCCGGAGCCGCAGATCGTCGTCGGTTTTGACGGTCACCACACAGACATATGTCAGGCTGTCCTGTGCGGTCAGAAAAAGCCTGTCATCCACGAGGCTCCATTTACCATATTCGAACCGATCGAAATACCTGGTGAAACGGCCGTCGGGTTCCAGGTCTATAAAGCTCACCCGATCCAGAACGGTATCCCATCTCGAATGGTGCACGCGTGATGGGCTGTAAAACCAGAGCGGACCCGAGAAATGGTCGCGGTGGCAGGCGCCGAGGCCGGTCAATGCGATCAGGAATGCAAAAAGACGGATATAGGACGGCTGTTGGCGCATGGTTACCGGAAATAGTTGGCCATCTGCTGAAAAGCCGAGAGAAACATCTTGTATTTGGAATCGGTATTTGCCCAGGCAATCGTCTTGTGCTGAAATACATCCCGGATCATGTCACTCGCCTTTTGGCAATCGGCGGAGTCGTGAAAACAGGCGACCCATTCCGCGGGAAGATCTGCCGAAGGTTTGAGCGTAAAGCCGTTGCCATAAATTTTGATCGGCGTCGGCGTGCTCCGGACGTCCACGGTGGACAGGTCCTTCTCGAGCGCCCAGCGGAAATAGGCCGCCCAGAATTGGCAGTGATTGTACAGTCTTTTCCGGATTTCCGGATCGGTTTCCTTGTGCGTCGCCGCCACGCGCCAGCGATTATTGTCGAGCGAGAAAGGATCCAGTTTTGCTTTTTGCGCGGGAATTGCCCGGCTGTCGAAGTTAGCGAGGTATCCCCCTGTCAGGGTCGTCTGCATTTCTCCCGCACCGGGAAGCGTGAATGGCAGTATGGTGAGCCGATGTTCGTGGCTGGTCAGGACGATCTGTCCGTCCTTTTTCAACCAGGTGCCGTATTCGAACCGGCCGAAATCCCGGGTATAGGAGCCGTCGGGGCGAAGTTCCAGAAAGCTGGCCGGATTCAGCAGCGAATCCTTCCCTTGCGGCGTACCGGTACCGTACGTAAAGAACCACAGTCTTGTCAGGGGATTGACGAGAAGGGAACAGCCGGTGACAGCAAGAAGGCAGGCAATGACCAGGCTACGGCCGGCGAGCGGGAATTGACGGGGTTGCAGCATATGTCCTTGAAAAGTATGAAATTCTTTTCAATTGCCTGACCTTTGGGCGAACGGGTTGAAAACATATACTTCGGATTGAAAGAATAATGACAGGAAAAGACAATATGAAATGAAAATGGGAAGGACTTTGGTTTTTGGGGACATTCACGGAGCATACCGGGCGCTGGTACAGGTCATGGACCGCGCCGCCGTCACGGCTGCCGACCGGCTGATCTTTCTGGGCGATTATGTGGACGGTTGGTCGCAGACCCCGGAAGTGATGGACTTATTGATGGCATTGGAAAAGCGGCAGGACAGCGTATTCATCATCGGTAATCACGATGATTGGTGCCTCGAATGGTTCTGCGGCATTCCACCTTCGCCGGATTGGTTGATTCATGGCGGACAGGCGACAGTGAATAGCTATGCGGACATCCCGGCGGACCGGAGGGCGCGTCATCGTGAATTCTTCGAAAGGATGCTGCCGTATTATGACGACGGGCAAGGACGACTCTTTGTCCATGCCGGCTTCTCATCCATGCACGGACCGGCGGGCGAGCACTTTCGCAGCAATTTTTTCTGGGACAGGACGCTTTGGGAAGTGGCAATGGCAGCAGATGGCAGGGTTTCCGAAGAAAGCCTGTTCTATCCCAAACGGCTTTTGCTTTACGGTGAAATATTTATCGGGCACACGCCTACCACGAACTTTCATGAGGACGCGCCCATGCACAAATGCAATGTATGGAATATTGACACAGGTGCGGCTTTCAGAGGGCGGCTGTCAATCCTGGACGCAGACACCAAGGAATTCTGGCAGAGCGATGTGGTCCAGAACCTGTATCCCGGCGAGAAAGGCAGGAACAAATAGCGCCGCACATACCACTAACAGGGTATAGCATTCCTGTCAAGGCCGGTTTCCCGGTTACAAATTACACCTAAAGTGGTATTGCGGGGGTAGGCCAGGTGCAATAGTTTTGCTGCGTGAGGCAAACCTTATTTCTCTCCTAATTGACCCCTCAACAAAGGGATGCATACTATGCGGGTGCGTCTTCATTGGATAACCCACATCGGTTGCCCCGATTGTTTCCGACAAACCGGCGGCCGGCCTCTGAGCAATCAGGGGCCGGATTGTTTCATCCCGGCCTAGGACTTGTCTGTGAAGCGGTAGTTGGATTCGTTGTACCGGTCGCCGACGTTGGGATATTTTGTCAGCAAGGCGTCGATGTCACGAAAGTCCCGTGCGGTCAGTTCGATGTCGGCCGCAGCGGCATTCTCCAATAGGTACTTCTGCCGTTTGGTACCGGGGATCGGAATGATATACTCCCCGCGTGCTAGCACCCAGGCAATGGCCAGTTGTGCGGGTGTGCAGCCTCTGGCGGCGGCGTATTCGGCGAATGCATTTGCCAGCTGCTGGTTATTACGTCCATGCTCGCCCTGATAGCGGGGCAGGGTCCGGCGAAAATCCTTTTCGCCGAGATGGGCGAGGTCGAGGGTATTCGTCATGAGGCCGCGGGCAAGCGGACTGAATGGAACAAAGGTTATTCCGAGCTCCTTGCAGAGCGGAAGGATCTCGTTTTCCACTCCCCTTGTTAGCAGCGAGTACTCGCTTTGCAAAGCGGCAATGGGATGGACGGCGTGCGCTTTCCGGACAGAGGCCGGGGACGCTTCAGACAGCCCCAGGTAACGAACCTTTCCTTGTGCGACGAGACCGGCCATCGCCCCGACCATTTCCTCCACCGGAACATTCGGATCGATGCGGTGCGCATAATAGAGATCGACGACGTCGGTCTTCAGCCGTCGCAGGCTATTCTCAATGCAGACCCTGAGATGGGCGGGCGAACCGTCGAAGCCAGTGAGCCGGCTGGACGCGTCGGTCGTGAAGCCGAATTTTGTTGCAATGAAGATTTTCTTCCGGTTCCGCTGAAGCACATTGGAAATCAACTCCTCGTTCTTCCCGTTGCCATATACGTCCGCGGTATCCCAGAAATTCACGCCGATCTCGACCGCCTTTTCAAGGGTGGCGATCGATTCGGGATCGTTGGGCTGGCCGTATGCGTGACTCATACTCATGCAGCCAAGGCCAACCGCGGACAATCGGACGCCGGTGCTGCCCAGTATTCGGTATTTCATGTGGTAAAGTTCCCGAATTTGGATTGAACCGGATGCGAATTTTCCGGTTAATTTTGAGGAGTAAATCAAACTATGGAAGATTATATCATTTCGATCGGCAACGTGGAGGAATGGCAGATGACCAACGACGTGACAGCATTGGACACGGTATTCGAACGTGCGAAACGGGTGCTGGTTGGAGGCGGGATTGTGGCCCTCGTGCGGGAACACCGGTCAGGGGAAGTTTATCGGTTCGAGGAGTTCAGCAACCTTGAGGATTTCGAGGTATATAAGCGAAATGTGTACAGACACCTGAAAACATAAATAAAAGAGGCCATCGGTGAAGACGGCCTCTTCTGACTTCAGTCAGCAGATTATTTTTTGGAGCAACCCGGTTAAGCGAAATTAACCGAAGGTTTCCATGATTTATCTGTAGATAGCATGAATACCTCCTTTTTTTTGGTGAACAATAGGTATAAAGGTAAGAAAAAATCCTTAATTTCTTACCTTACTCCCATCATGAAAAAAAATATACTCCCGTTAATATTCCTCCTGGCCATTGGTATTGCCGTCCGGGGGCAGGCGCCGGCAACGGCGGAAAGTTATACGCCGGATTCCGCTTCAATGGAACATCCCGGTGTCCCCAAAGGAGAGTTGATCCATTGCACCTACGATCATTCCACTATCTTCCCGGGAACGCGGCGCGACTACTGGATCTATGTCCCGGTCGAATATCGCCCCGACCGTCCCGCATGCGTATATGTCAATCAAGATGGTATACAATGGAAGGCGCCGACAGTCTTCGACAATCTGATCCACAGCGGAGAAATGCCGGTGACCATCGGGATCTTTGTTACTCCCGGACGGGTCCCGGCGGCGGATACCAGCTTGGCGATCGATCGGTTCAACCGAAGCTTCGAATATGATGGCCTGGGGGATGCCTATGCGCGATTCCTGCTCACCGAAATACTTCCGGACGCGGAGCGGCACCGAACTGCGGATGGCCGGGCCATTCACCTTTCCGAAAACGGCAACGACCGGGCGATAGGGGGATCGAGCAGCGGCGCGATCGCGGCTTTTACCGCAGCGTGGGAAAGGCCGGATGCATTTTCGCGCGTTTTCAGTGCGATCGGTACCTATGTGGGACTTCGCGGTGGCGACCGCTACGCGGTATTGATCAGGAAAACGGAGCCAAAGGCGATCCGCATCTTCCTGCAGGACGGGTCAAACGACCTGAATATTTACGGTGGCGACTGGTGGATGGCCAATCAAACCATGGAGCGGGCGCTAACTTATGCGGGGTACGAAGTGCGCCATGAATACGGAGAAGGCGGGCATAACGGAAAGATGGGGGAGGCATTGTTCCCTGAAGCGATGCGGTGGCTTTGGAAAGGCTGGCCCCGGCCGGTCGGAAAAGGGCAGTCCGGGAACCAGGCGGCGCAGCTGCTGGCTCCGGGTGGGGGCTGGGAACTTGTCGGCAGCGGGTATGGGTTTACCGAAGGGTCCGCGGCGGACGAGGCGGGAAACATCTTTTTCCAGGATATACCTGCGTCCGCGACGTACCGGGTAGGTTCGGACGGCGGAAAGCCTGAGTTGGTATCCGCCCGGGCCCAGCGCGCAAGCGGGACCTGCTTCAGCGCGGATGGAAGCAGGTATGAGGTCGCCGGCGGTGCAAAGCAGGTTTTGAAGTATGGCAGGGATGGTAAAGGCACTGTGGTTGCGGATGGGATCGCCGGCAACGATCTTGTGGTACTCCGTAACGGCAACGTATATGTGACGGCTCCCGAAGGAACCGAGCGGCCAGGCAGGCTTTACCTGATCAGGCCGGGCGGGAGACCGGTAGTAGTCGACTCCGGGTTGAAATTCATCAACGGACTTTGTCTTTCGCCCGACCAGACCCAGCTTTATGTTGCCGAATCGGCGAGCCATTGGATCTGGGCCTTTACGGTACTGCCCGACGGTACGCTGGCAAACAAACAACGGTTCGGCTGGCTGCATGCACCGGATGACAGGGATAACTCATGGCCGGACGGGCTTCGGTGCGATCGCAACGGCCTGGTGTATGTCGCCACCAATATGGGCATCCAGGTCCTGGATCAGGTCGGCCGCGTGAACCTGATCATCCCTATGCCGCAGGATGCGGGCGGGCAGCCATCTAACGTC
This sequence comes from Puia sp., assembly GCA_035572015.1. GTDB lineage: Bacteria > Bacteroidota > Bacteroidia > Chitinophagales > Chitinophagaceae > Puia. The sequence continues at coordinate 26,960 of DATNBP010000055.1, forward strand.
GCGTTTGGCGGGAAGGACTTTGATGTACTGTATGTAACCTGCGGCACAAAGGTCTGGCGGCGAAAGATGAAAACGCGGGGATGTAATCCTTTTGAAGCACCGGCCAAACCACCGATGCCCAGGTTATAAGGTGGCGCTCCTCATTTCGGCGGGGCCTCTCTCTTTTCGGAGCGGTAGGCGGAGGGAATGCGATCAAATTCCTCTTTAAAATACTGGGAAAAGTTCTTGGGGTTATTGAAGCCGACGGTATAAGCGATCTCCGAGACGGTGAGCTGGCTTTTTTCAAGCAGCTCCGCCGCACGTTTGAGCCGGATGTGGCGGATGAATTCAATCGGCGTCTTGCCGGTCAGCAGCAGCAGCCTTTTGTAAAAGGTACTTCGGCTGGAGTGGAAATGGCTGCTCAATTCTCCGACCGAGAAGTCGGGGTTGCTCATATTCTTTTCGATCTCCTCTAGTACGCCTTTGACAAAAATCTCGCCGGCAGACTCGATTTCCACGGCGGCGGGTACGGCCTGTACCTGTCGCTGATAGGTGCGCCTGAGGGTCGCGGAATGCGTCAGGACGTTGCCGATCTTGGAAAGGAGGAGTTCGAAATTGAATGGTTTGATGACATAATCGATCGCACCGGTACGAAGACCGTTTAGTTCCGCACCTTCGCCGGTCATGGCGGTCAGCAGGATCACCGGGATCTGGGCGGTGCGTTGGTCCGCGGATATCTTTTTGCAAAGCTCCATTCCGTTCATGGCGGGCATCGAAATGTCGCTCACGATCAGGTCGGGGTGATGCGCCAACGCTTTTCGCCAGCCCTCCCGGCCGTCAGCGGCTTCGATGATCGTGTACGACTGCCGTAAGTTATCCTTGAGATAGAAGCGGAAATCGTCGTTGTCTTCTACGATCAGGATCGTGGGCCGCTTGTCCCTGCCGGCAAGTGACCGGGGGCCGGCGTTCCTGTTACCGCCGGATCGATCGGCGTCATGTGGTGCGCCGGATGCGGATGGATCAAAGGGATGGGCATCGGACGTGAAACGATCATTTCCGGAATCCTGAGAAGAGCCGTCGGGGCCGTGGGCGAAGTCCGATTTCGGGGGCCTATCCATCGGGAGGACGTTGTGGAAATCCGGGGAGCGTCCGTTAAGGGGTCCAGGGGAAGGTTCGTTGAAAGATGCCGGAGAGGGTTCGTTGTGGGACGCCGAAAAGGGTCCGTCGAGGGATACCGGTGAAGGTTCGTTGAGGGGTGCCGGAGAGGGTTCGTTGAGAGATACCGGCGAGGGTTCTTTGAGGGGTACCGGAGAGGGTTCGTTGAGAGATACCGGAGAGGGTTCGTTGAGAGATGCCGCAGGGTGGCCGTTCAGGGAGCCGGGGGATACACCGTTGTGGGGTTGCGGCCCCGCGGCGCCCTCGGGTGCACGATGGATCGTAAATGCTGTGGCGGCAGGTGTGAATGGCAGGCGGACGGTGAAGCAGGACCCTTCATTCAGCTTGCTTTCGACTGCGAGCTGGCCGCGGTGCATCCGGACGAATTCCTGCGTGATCGCGAGGCCGATGCCGCTGCCCTGGTTAAGGATCGTGTCCGGCACTTCGGATTGAAAGAATCGTTCAAATATCCTTTCGAGCTTGTCGGGCGCGATCCCAATCCCGGTGTCGCTGACTTTTATCGTGACGATGGCATTGGTGCCTGCGCTCTCCGTGGTGACGGCGACGTTGACCTTTCCGTTTGCCGGCGTGAATTTGAAAGCGTTGGAGAGCAGGTTGAACAGGATGCGTTCGATCTTGTCGTGGTCGAATGAAGTCAGCAGGGACTCGTTGTCCGTGGTGTAGGTAAAGGCGATATTTTTCCTTTCAGCGAGGTCGATAAAGGAAAAACAGATCTCGCGCACGAAGGTAAGAATATCACCCTGGCGGGGGTGCAGCCTCAGTTCATTGACCTCCATTTTGCGGAAGTCCAGTAATTGATTGACGAGGTGCAAGAGACGGCGGGCATTCCGGCGGATCATGTCGTATTGCTGTCTCGGATCGGATACCACCGGCCCTGCGATCAGTTTGTCGACCGGGGCCAGGATAAGCGACAGCGGCGTGCGCAGTTCGTGGCTCATATTGGTAAAGAACCGGATCTTCATCAGGTCGATCTCATGAAGCCTCCGGGTCTCGCGACGTTCCTGTTCCAGCGCAAATCGCATCCTGGCCTTGCGAATGACCATCCGGCGGGCAAGAAACAAGGTCCCGGCGAGCAGAAGGACATAGACGATGTAGGCGAATGGCGTTTTCCAGAAGGGCGGCAGAATGACGATCGTCAGTTTCGCCTCGCGATCGTACCATTGACCATCTTCGTCAGAGGCTTTTACTTTAAAAGTATAGGTCCCCGCATCGAGGTTGGTATACGTCGCTTTCCGGCTCCTGGCGTCGGTAACAAGCCAGTTCTTGTTGAACCCTTCGAGCGTATAGGCATATTTGTCACCCGGGTTTTCGATAAAGTCAAGGGCGGCGAATTCGATGGAAAACACGTCGTCACTGTGCGTCAGTGTGATCCTGTCCGTCTCTGTCAGGGCCTGGTCGAGGATGCTTTGATTGCCCATCTTTTCGCCGACATGCACGGTCTTGTTGAAGATATCCAGCCCGGTGAGGACGATCGGCGGCACGACGGAAGTGTTGGTGATCTGTTCCGGCCGGAAGAGGTTGAACCCGTTCGGTCCGCCGAATGCCAGAAAGCCGTCACGCGTCGCCAGGGCGGTTCGTTCGTTGAATTCCCTGCCCTGGAGTCCGTCCTTTTCGTGATAGTTCCGGCAACTGATGCGGACGGGTCCGGTGGGCCGGTCCCGGGGCGTCGTTACGGTTATCCGGGAAAGTCCGTTTGCGGTACTCACCCAAAGGGCATGTTGCCGGTCCTCGACGATGCTGCGGATCGTATTGTCGGGAAGTCCGTTCTCCGTGGTGAAGGACTGGAAACTGTTCTTTTCCGGGAGAAAAAGGTTCAGGCCGTCGCGGGTAGCCACCCACACATTGTCGCGGCTGTCGAGGAACAGCAGGATCACATTGTCGGTGCTGAGCTGGTTGCGTTCGGACGAGTAGTGGGTAAACCGGCCGTTGCGCCGGTCCAATACGTCGATACCGTAAGCTGTGGCTACCCATAGGTTATGCTCCCGGTCTTCCAACACGGAGGAGACGTAGTTATTGAAAATCGAGTTGGGCTGGCTGCTGGTATGGTGCTCGAATTTGTTCTTCCTGCGGTCCAGGCGATCGAGGCCACCGGCCAGCGTGCCTACCCAGAGGTCGTGTTCGGAGTCCTCATACAGGCACATCACCCGGTCATCGGCCAGGCTTCCGGGTCTGCGGTCATCGTGGCGGTAATGGATAAATCGTTTGCCGTCGTAGCAATCGAGACCGCCGAAATACGTCCCGATCCAAAGCCGGTTATCGTGATCGATCAGAAGGCTGACAATAATATTGTTGGAAAGGCTGTTCGGGTTGGAAGGGTCGTTCAGGAACTGACGAAAACTGTTGTTCCGGCGGTTAAAATAGATCAGGCCGCCGCCATTGGAGCCGATCCAGATATTGCCCGCCGAATCCTCCACAAATTTGTTTACATCGTCGAAACTAAGACTGTGCGGGTCGCGCGGATGGTGGCGGAAGAGGGGGAACTGGATGCCGTTCTGGTGATAGTAATTGATACCGCTTTTGAACGTACCCAGCCAGACCGTTCCGGAACTGTCGAGGATCATCGCCGGAATGCTGTTTTCCGCCAGGCTTTTCCGGTCGTCTTCGATGTGCGTCAGGACGCGTACCGAACCGTCGGTCTTATCGAGGATATCCACGCCTCCGTGGTCGGTGGCCAGCCATATCTTCCCCTTTTCATCCTGGAGCGCGGTATAGATGACGTCGCTGCTCAGGCCATTCGGACCGGTGCCGGCCGAATAATGTGTGAAACGCCCCGTCGCGGGGCGATAACGCCAAACGCCCTTGAAATATCCCGCGGCGTATACCCAGATGTCCTGCTGACGATCGATATAAATCCCGCAAGGGAACTGGTTTTTGCCAAATACCTTTTCGAGCTCGGTCGTGCGGAAGACCACCGCGTGCGTCCGGCCATCCACTTTTTCAATCAGCCCGTTCTGATGAACGACCCAGCAATTTCCATCCTGGTCTTCCCTGGCGTCGGAGATCATGGCCGGAGACAGCGCCGCCGGATCTTTCCCGTTCTGACGAACGGCTAACAGCTTTCCGGTCAGGTCCATGTGAAAAATTCCGCTGTCCCTGTACACGAACCAATACCCCGTTTTGCTTTTCGAGATGCCGAGCAGCCAGAATTCGGGCAGGGAGTGCTTCCGGAGATAGCCGGCATAATCCTGGTCAAAGCGGTCGGTGGCCAGGTCATATATATTGAAACGGCTGGAGCGCGACTGAACCCACATTTTGCCATCGGGCCCCTCGAAGATCTGCTCTATATAATTGTCCCCGATGGAATAAGGGTCCCGCTGGTCGTGCCGGAAAATGCGGAATTCGTAGCCATCGTACCGGTCGAGACCGGACATGGTGCCGAACCACATAAAGCCGCGCTTGTCCTTATACAGGGAGGTGATATGATTGTTGGACAACCCATTCGCAAAGTTAAGGGTAGAAAATTGGTATTCAGGCGACTGGGCGGGTAGCCGGGAAAATGCGGGGCCAAGCAGGAGGATCAACAAAATCTTTTTCATACCTCTCGG
>DATNBP010000056.1:0-30863 GCA_035572015.1 Puia sp.
CGGCTGAATGTCTTTCAGCGTAATGTCACCCGCCGGGCAAGTGATGCCGATGGTGTCGCCGGGTTTAAGATAGGGTGGGATCAGCAACGGAACGGGGTGCAGGCCCTGCGGCCGTGCCGGCGGCCGGATCGCGTGACTTGGCGCCGTCTGCGCCGTGCGGCTGATCAGGGTGGAGGCGGATGCTTTGGCGCGGAAGGATCCCAATGCGCCGATTGCGGTGAGGGAAGAGAGAAAGTTTTTTCGATTCATCTTAACAATTACATTAATATTGCTACCCGTTAAAATTACTACTTTTAATACATGCGTTTTTCTTTCGCAATCTTAGCGTGGTGGTTGTTGTGCGGTACGGGACAGGGATTGCAGGCGCAGGATCTGAGCGGGCAGTGGACCGGAACGGTTGCCGGTAATGGGTCGGACACCAGGCAAAAAATTGTCCTGACGATCACGGAAGGCGACTCATCGATCGCCGGTGTGCTGCATTGGTATTTCCCCGAAACGCAATATATCCGGCACCTCATTGTCAGCGGACGTTTCTATGGCAGGGATTCGGTGCTGACGATCCGGGAGGACAGCGCGGATGACCCTGAAATGGGGTTTCATGTGCTGTATTACCGGCGGACACCCGGGCGCCGCGACGTCCTGGAAGGCCACTGGACAAGCGCGACGGGACCGCAGGCGACGACGGCCGTGAATCTTTCGATACGACTGGAGAAAAAAGCGCCACCGTTCATTCCATTTGTGCTGCCGCGAAAAAAAAAGGATTCCGCCCAGCTCAAAGCTGCGCTTGACCGCCAAACGGTCCTCGCGGCTTCCATCCCCGTTCAGGGCACGGACACAGTGCGGGTGCAGTTATACGACAACGGCGAGATCGACGGGGATTCGGTCAGCCTTTTCCTGAACAACGACTTGGTCCTGCAGCACTACCGGTTGACGGCGCAGCCGAAGATCCTGTTGCTTCCCATCGATAAAAGCCTCCCTGTCAACCGCCTGCTGCTGTTCGCGGAAAACCTCGGGAGACTTCCCCCCAATACGGCGCTGATGGAGGTGATCGTCCACGGCAAGACCTACGAGCTCTTTCTGTCGACCGACTATAAACGAAATGCGTCCGTCGAGTTCTTTCTGCAGGAATAGCCGTAATTTTGCGCCCGGACATTAGCAGACATCAGCAGACATTATCGTATAGTAAAATTATGGCGACTCAACCGAAACGATACCTCATCACGGCTGCACTTCCTTATGCCAATGGGCTCAAGCACGTTGGCCACCTGGCCGGCGCCTATCTCCCGGCGGATATCTATGTCCGGTACCTGCGGGCGAGACAGCGTGATGTCGTTTTTATCTGCGGAAGCGACGAACATGGAACTGCCATCCCCATCCAGGCGATGAAAGAGGGTACGACGCCGCGGGCGATCATCGACAAATACCACACCCTTATTCGCGAAAATTTCGCGGACCTGGGCATTTCCTTTGATATCTATCACCGCACGAGCGAACCGATCCATCACGAAACGGCACAGGAATTCTTCACCGCGCTCAATGACCGGGGCGAACTCGAGGTAAAGGAAAGCGAGCAATACTATGATGAGGAAGCAAAGACGTTCCTGGCCGACCGGTACATCACGGGGACCTGCCCGGTCTGTGGCAACCCGCGGGCTTACGGGGACCAATGCGAGAACTGCGGAACGTCTTTGAGTCCGGAGATGCTGATCGATCCGCACAGTACGCTGAGCGGCAAGCCGCCGGTGAAACGCAAGACCCGGCACTGGTACCTGCCGCTCGACAGGTACGAAAAATTCCTTCGGGAATGGATCCTTGTCGGGCATAAAGACGACTGGCGGGCAAATGTGGTGGGGCAATGCCGCAGTTGGATCGAAGGTGGCCTGCAGCCAAGGGCGGTGACACGAGACCTCGACTGGGGGGTGAAAGTACCTTTGAAGGAGGCGGAGGGGAAAGTGCTGTATGTATGGTTTGACGCGCCGATCGGATATATTTCCGCGACAAGGCAGTGGTCGATCGATACCGGAAGGGATTGGAAGCCGTATTGGTACGACAAGGATACCAGGCTGGTGCATTTTATCGGAAAGGACAATATCGTCTTCCACTGCATCATCTTCCCGGTCATGCTGAAACTGCACGGGAATATCCTGCCGGAGAACGTGCCCGCGAATGAATTCGTCAATCTCGAGGGAGATAAGATGAGCACCAGCCGCAGCTGGAAGCTGGACATGCAGGATTATATCGACGATTTTATCCGGAAGCCCAATGGCGGGCCGCACCTCGCCGATAGCCTTCGCTACTATCTGTCGACGATAGCTCCCGAGACGAAGGACAGCGAGTTTACCTGGAAAGGGTTTCAGAACGCCAATAACAGCGAGCTGGTCAATAAATTCGGGAATTTCGTCAACCGGACGTTCGTGCTGATGCACCGGCTTTGCCATGGCAAAGTACCGCCGCTGCATTCCGCCGCCCTCGATCCTGCAGACCGTGACATGATCGCCGCGGTCGAAGCGACGCCTGTCAGGGTGACCGCGCTTTTGGAAGAATATCGTTTCCGCGAAGCGTTGTTCGAAGTGATCATGCTGTCGGATGTCGCGAACAAATACCTGCAGAAAAAAGAGCCCTGGATCCTCGCCCGGACGCTGGCAGACCACCCGGAGAACCAGCGATCGATCGACAATTGCCTGCACATCTGCCTGCAGGTCACCGCCAACCTCGCGATCCTCATCCATCCGTTTCTACCCTTTACCGCGAAGCGGATGCTGCACATGATGAAAGTTGTGGAGAAGATGCTGGAATGGGAAAATGCGGGTAAGATGAAATTGCTCAGCGTGGGGTATAGCCTGCGCGCGCCCGAACTCCTGTTTCGCCAAATCGAAGACGCAGAAGTCGGGGAGCAGCTCGCCAAACTGAAGGCGGCGTCGGCGGCCCGTGCGGCAACGGCATCAGGGACGCCAGGAGCAAGCACAGGTACCACCGGACCGAACGCAAACTCCACCGGCCCTAACGCAAAGCCAAGCGGACCGAACGCGGGCGCCTCCGCCGTTCCGCCGGTTCCAGACCCGGTAAAACCCCGCATCGAATTCGACGATTTTGCAAAACTCGACCTGCGCGTGGCCACCATCCTGGCTGCCGAAAAGGTGGAAAAGGCGGACAAACTCCTGCGGCTCACCGTCGACCTGGGCTCCGAACAACGGACCATCGTATCGGGGATTGCCCAGCATTTCCAGCCCGCGGAAATCGTGGGCCGCCAGGTCGTTGTCGTAGCGAACCTGGCCCCGCGGAAAATGCGGGGGATCGAAAGCAACGGCATGATCCTGATGGCGCAGGACGCGGCGGGACGGCTTCACTTCATCGGCCCCGAGGATCCCATCGAGGCGGGGTCCGGCGTGAGCTGATCCTGTTAACTATCTGTTAACCAGTCGATTTAATATATATCGCCCGAAGCATATACTTATTCCGGACTATTGGCGTTTATAGGGGTTGAAAGGGCTGAACCCCCTGAAATCTTAGCGCTATGAACCAAAGCCACCAATATCGCATCCTGCCTTACAACCGCTATAGTTCATTCTACCAGGAACGCGAAAGCTTCTACCGGAGTTTCATCAACCAATACTACCTGGATTTCGCCTATCAGGTGTTGTCGCAGGAGCACACCGAGCTTTTCCACACCAAAACAATGATAGCGCCTCACGATATCCAATTTGGCGCCACGCCGCGGCGCGTGATTTGGAAGATCGGAATGCCTTCCTTCCAGGTAAAGGACATCAATGACCTCAAGGACCATCGGATATTGTTCTACCGCACGAAATTACTCCGCCAGAAAGCGCTGATCCAGTTCCATTTTATCAATAGCTTTTTTTACTATTCTCAATTGAGTTTTCTCTCCTTCACGGAAAAGACGAATAGCGTCCTTTTTAATTCCATCCGCGGCAAATACGAGTGCCCGTCATCGTATTATGGCATGGACAAGGTCTTTATGACCGATATCGCCGGCAATAAGATCATCGTCGAGCGTGGCGTATACCTGACCGTCAGCTATATCACGGCCGACAAATACCCGCGGCTGCTGATGGAAGAACAGATCCGTGAAAGGAACGAATTGCTGAACAAGGCAGATAATTACGAGATCGATCGCCTCAGCAAGATCCTTTAATTTATCGCCGTCCTTCCCCGGTTATCGTTATCCTCCCCTGCTTTTCGCAATTCTCCATGGGTTATCGTTATCCGCTGGGATCGCGGCCCGGTATGGGCGCGTAAAGAATTTTTCCCTACCTTAGCCTTAAATAGTTGTTTAACTAACTAATCAAAGACCATGAACCGCATTATCAAGAAAGTGGCCGTATTGGGGAGTGGTGTGATGGGTTCCAGGATTGCCTGTCATTTTGCGGGTATCGGCATCCCTACCCTGTTGCTCGATATCGCGCCGGCGGAGCTGACACCCGCTGAAACGGCCCGGAACCTTGGCCTCGACCATCCCGCGGTCCGCAACCGGATCGTCAACGACGCGCTGTCGGCAGCGGTGAAGAGCAATCCGTCGCCTGTATATACAAAGGACGTGGTGTCGCGGATCAGGACGGGAAACTTTACGGACAACATGAAGGATATCGCCGAATGCGACTGGGTGATCGAAGTGGTGGTGGAGCGGCTGGACATCAAACAACAGGTTTTGGCTCAGGCGGACCAACACCGGCGGCCGGGGACACTGATCACTTCCAATACTTCCGGTATCCCCATCCACCTCATGGTGAAGGGCCGCAGCGAAGATTTTGCAAAGCATTTTTGCGGCACGCATTTTTTCAATCCGCCGCGATACCTCCGGTTGCTGGAAATCATTCCGACTCCGCACACCTCCCCCGAGGTCACCGAATTTCTGATGGACTTCGGAGACTTGTATCTCGGCAAGACCACCGTCCTTTGCAAGGACACGCCGGCCTTTATTGCCAACCGGATCGGCGTCTTTGGCATCATGGCGATCTTCGGGCTGATGGACAAACTCGGCCTTACCATCGATGAAGTAGAAGTCCTGACGGGTCCGCTGATCGGCCGGCCTAAATCCGCAACATTCCGGACCGCCGACGTCGTCGGGATCGATACCCTCGTCAAGGTGGCCAGGGGCGTCGCAGAGAACTGCCCCGGCGACGAACAACGCGGCGTATTTCAAATCCCGGCCTGGCTCGACAAGCTGGTGGAGAATAAATGGCTTGGCGACAAGACCGGCCAGGGATTTTTCAAAAAGACAAAAGGTGCGGGCGGAGAAAAAGAGATCCTTACGCTCAACCTGCGCACGATGGAATATGGTCCCCGCCAGCGGCCGAAGTTTCCGGCGGTCGAGGCCGCGAAACCCGTGGATGACCTGCGGGCCAGGCTGAAAATGTTGTTCCACGCGCAGGACAAGGCCGGAGAATTCATCCGGCAGTTTCACTATGGCCTGTTCGCATACATATCGAACCGTATTCCCGAAATTTCCGACGAACTGTACCGGGTAGACGACGCGATGATGGCAGGATTTGGCTGGGAGATCGGCGCGTTCGAAACCTGGGATCTCCTCGGCGTGGAAAAGACCCTCCCCGGCATAACAGCGGCCGGTCTGACCGTCGCGCCCTGGGTGAAAGAGATGCTGGCGGCCGGTAAATCGACGTTCTATAAGATCAGCGACGGGCGTCGGCTGTATTACGATATCGCCTCGAAGGACTACCGGCCGTTGCCGGGCGGCGAGGCCTTCCTCGTCATGAAGAATTTCGAAGGACAGACGATTTGGAAGAACAGCGGCGCACATCTGTATCACCTGGGCGACGAGGTGCTGGGCCTGGAATGGACGACAAAAATGGGCACGATCGGTGGTGAAGTCCTCGAAGGTATCCAGCGGGGGATTGGCATCGCCGAGGAAAAATACAGGGGGCTCGTCATCGCGAACGACGGTCCGAACTTCAGCCTGGGCGCCAATGTCGGGCTGATCTTCATGCTGGCGATAGAACAGGATTTCGATGAGCTGGATATGGCTGTCCGCCAGTTCCAGAATACGATGATGCGGGCCAGGTACTCGGCGATCCCGGTGGTCGTCGCGCCCCACGGGATGACACTTGGCGGCTCCTGCGAATTGAGCCTGCATGCCGATAAGGTCGTGGCCGCGGCGGAGTCGTATATCGGGTTGGTGGAACTGGGCATCGGTGTGATCCCTGGCGGAGGCGGGACCAAGGAGTTCGCAATGCGGGCGGCCGACGAGGTGCACGAGGACGAGCCGGATACGATCACGTTGAAGGATAGGTTCTTTACCATAGCGACCGCAAAGGTCTCGACCTCCGCCTACGAGGCGTTCGGGCTCGGCATCCTCCGGAAAGGTCACGATATCGTTTGCATCAACCAGGCCCGTCGGATCGCCGAGGCAAAGAGCGCGGTCATCGTGATGTCCGACGACGGCTATATCATGCCGGTACCCCGGAAAGATGTCCGGGTTCTCGGACGCTCGGCGTTGGGTGCGCTGTACGCGGGGATCAACGGAATGTGGCGCGGCCGTTATGCTACCGATCATGATGTCGTGGTCGCCAAAAAGCTGGCCTTCGTGATGTGCGGGGGCGACCTGAGCGAACCCAGTCTCGTCAGCGAACAATATTTGCTCGACCTCGAGCGTGAAGCCTTCCTTAGTCTTTGCGGGGAGAAAAAGACGCTGGAGCGGATCCAAGGCGTCCTGAAGGGTGGCAAGCCGATCCGGAATTGATGCCCGAAAAATCCTAAATTAGCCGTATGAGGTATTTGCCATTTCTCGCTGGCGCCGCGATCGCCCTGGGGTTCTGGAGCCGCCCGGTCACCGGCCCCCTGAATAACCGGACAGCAGACTCCGCCGGGTATACCCTGACCGGCACGATCAAAGGCCTGGAAACGGGTTGGGTATTTCTCTATCATCCGGCCGATGAACCGACGGATTCTGCGGCGATCAGCCACGGCCGGTTTCGACTGAATGGAAAAGCGATCCAACCTGAGTTTTGCCACCTCGTATTCAAAACGGTTCGGGGCGGGAATATTTACAGTATGGGGTTTTTTCTGCAACCGGGCGACATCACGGTGTCGGGGGACAAAAATTCGCTGGCTGCGCTGCAATTTACAGGGGCGCCGGTGCAGGACGAATATGCGAAATTTTTACAGCAGGAATCCCGGCTGGTCGACTGGAATAACCTGAACGCCGCCTTCAAAGCAGCGGATGAAAGGAAGGACAAGGCGAAGACCGATAGCCTCCGGAAGCGCGCCCTGGTAATGGAAGATGAGCAAAAGCAATTCGCAGGACAATATGCCGCGGATCACCCGGGTTCCTATGTCGCGGTCGAGGAAGTACTGGAATACTTCAGTTATAACCCGAATGCCGACACGTTGCAGCGGATCTACAACGGCCTGGCGCCTGCGATCCAATCCTCGCATATGGGAAAGGAATTGAAAAAGATCCTGGATGCCGCACTGCTGACCGGGATCGGCCGCCCGGCGCCGGGCTTTACGCAGACCGATACCAAAGGCCGGCCGGTGGAATTGTCATCCTTCCGCGGACAATTTGTGCTGGTCGACTTCTGGGCCAGTTGGTGCGGTCCCTGCCGGATGGAGAATCCGAACGTCCTTGCCACTTACCGGCGATTCCATTCCAAAGGCTTCACCGTTTTGGGCGTGTCGCTGGATGACAACAAAGATCAGTGGCTGGGGGCGATACGCAAGGATGGACTGCCCTGGACACAGGTATCCGATTTGAAAGGGTGGAAGAACCAGGTGGCCGTGCAATACGGCGTCGAAGGTATTCCGATGAATTTTTTGTTGGACCCGAATGGCACGATCGTCGCCAGGGGACTCCGGGGCCCGGACCTGGAAAACCGGCTGGCGGAACTAGTACATTGACCTGACATGGGCGAGGCAGAACTGCATATCCATTCGCACCGGCTTACCATCCGCTCGATCCTCTGCTTTTATGGTGGGGCGGCGAGCAGTCATCTGGCCATACAAATTGCCGATGATATCGGTTCGGCCTGGAACGAGCCGCAGGGATCCGTCAGGATCCGCGGCGAAATGTACGCCGTGAATTTCGAGATCGAAGGAAGATACAACCCCGACCTGCCGCCGGCCGCGGTCTGGCATAACACCGACCCGCGCCTGAATTTCTTCAGGATCGAAGAATTCTCAGCGCACGATATTTCGTCCGTGGACGGGCTGGGATGCAATACCGGCTATTTCAAACTTGGGAATCTGCTAAACCATTCCACGACGGCTGCCCACGAATACGGCCATACGCTGGGGCTGGATCATCCCAAGGATCTCGATATCCGGGGCAAAGGACAGCCGGGCATCATGTATCCCCGCGGCACGTTGTGCGATCCGGAATACCAGTACGACCCCGCCGCGACCGCGGGCGGCCCGGGCGGAACGCTCAACCCCTTTTTACGAAAAGTTCTGGCAGCCGATATCGCAGGCCTCCGGTTGTCAAGACTGGTCTTTGACAAAAGGTCCTTGTCCGTGCTGGGTGAATTCTCCTCGCTATACCACCAGCGGCATGAAAATGCACCCGGAGGGATCTCCTGAATAATGATTATCTTGTTATCCGATAAACCTATACCGTGAACAGCATTCTGTCGATCCAATCCGTTACAAAGTTTTATGGCCGGATCAGGGCGCTTCATGAAGTGAGCTTCGAAGTGCCGGGAGGCTCGGTGTTCGGGATCCTGGGACCGAATGGGAGCGGCAAGACGACGCTGCTCGGCATCGTAATGGATGTGCTGAAGGCCACGCGCGGCACCTATGCATGGTTTGGCGAACGGCCATCGGAGGAACAGCGCCGAAAGATCGGGACCTTGCTGGAAACGCCGAATTTCTATCACTATTTGTCCGGCGAGCAGAACCTCCGCGTCGCGGCTGCGATCAAGCGCCGGCCGGCATCTGATATTCCCCGGGTGTTGGAAATGGTCAGATTGACCGAGCGAAAGACGTCGAAATTCAGCACCTATTCGTTGGGAATGAAACAGCGCCTGGCGATTGCCTCCTGCATGCTCGGCAATCCGGACGTGCTGGTCTTCGATGAGCCGACAAACGGACTCGATCCGGTTGGCATCGCCGAAACCAGGGAGACGATCCGCCATCTTGCCCGCGAGGGAAAGACGATTGTGTTGGCCAGCCACCTGCTGGATGAAGTGGAGAAAGTGTGCACGCATGTGGCGGTCCTGCAACGAGGGCAATTGCTCACCGCCGGTGATGTCCGGGTCGTCCTGACGAACGAGGACATGATCGAACTGGGAGTGGCGCCGGAAGACCAGGCGCGGCTGGAAGAGATCCTGGCCGCAAGGGGTGGGATCCGGGAGCTGCGGTCACAGGAGGGCCTTGTGCAGATCCTTTTTGAAAATGGGACAGTTCCCCATACCGGCGAGCTCAACCGTTTTTGTTTTGAGAATGGGGTCGTGTTGACTCATCTGCAATTGCGCCGCCGCAGCCTCGAATCGAAATTCATGGAACTCACCAAAGAACAGCCTCCCAACCCGTAAACGCACCGTTATGCTGAACCTATTGCGAATCGAATGGATGAAGGTCAGGAATTACCGCACATTCTGGATCCTGCTGGGGATCATCGTCGTGAGCATACCCGCGTTCAACTATATGTGGTATAATATTCTCGACAACAGTTTTCCCAAGGGCAAAGGCGGCCGAAGCATGTTGGGCAGCCCGTTCTCATTCCCCGATGGCTGGCATACGATCAGTTGGTTTTCTTCTCTGCTCTTCATCCTGCCCGCCATTCTCATTATCACCCTGACGACGAATGAATTCAGTTTTAAGACGCATCGGCAAAACGTTATCGACGGCTGGAGCCGAGGGCAGTTCATCGGAGTAAAATTGATCGGTATACTGTTATTGTCGGTCCTGGGCACCCTGGTAGTGATGCTGACTGTGCTGGGATTCGGCTTCCTCGGCAGCAAAGGGGCCGTACACGGGAACATCTGGCAGGGGAGCCGGTATCTGTTCTTCTATTTTGTGGAAATGCTGTCCTATTCCATGATCTCCTATGTATTGTCCATACTGATCAAGCGGTCCGGACTCGCGATCGCGATCTTCCTGATCTATATGCTGGTGGAACAAATCATGGTCGCAATCCTTACGACCGTCTACCATCTCAGCGCGGGCCAGTACCTGCCGGAAGAGACCACCGACCGGCTCATCCCGTTCCCATTCGCCGAATTGGGCGATTCCGCCGGCTGGGAACACCGCATTCCCGGCTACCTCATCGGCGCGGCGATTTATCTCGTCATCTATTGCGTGGTGACTAGCCGCTATTTCCTCAGGAGCGACCTTTGAGCAGATTGTCGAGCGCGGTTTCGATGGAAGGATAGATAAATTGAAAACCGGCAGCTCTTAGCCGGGCAGCACTGACAGTAGTACTTTTCAGCACCTCTACGCTCATTTCCCCGACGATCAGTTTCAGGAGGAAGGAAGGCACGAACACCGGCACGAAATAGCGTCCTTTCACCCGGCGCGCCAATTCGGTCGTCAGGATCCGGTTGGTGACGGGTGCGGGCGCCACGGCGTTGTAGGGTCCGGTCCAGGATTCATCCTCGATGGCCTGCAGGTACATCCTGCACAGGTCCTCTATGTGGACCCAGCTGACAATCTGGCGACCGCTGCCAAGGATCGCGGCGATACCGAACCGCAACGGCTTTTTGAATTCGGCCAGCGCACCGCCCTGACGGCTGAGCACAAGCCCGGTCCGCAACATGACCAGTCGTTTGCCCATCGCTGTGACAGGGGCGATCGCCGCTTCCCAATGTTGGCAAACCGTACCCAGAAAGCCGTCGTCGGCCGGGTCGGTTTCTTCGAAAGGCCTGGGCTTGGGGAGGTCTTCACCATACCACCCGATACCGGATGCGCTGATGACGCCGCGAACTTTGTTGGGCACCTCCCTCAGCGCCCTGACGATCAGATCGCCTGTCCCCGTCCGGCTCTCGTCGATGACTTTTTTTCGGCGGGCGCTCCAGCGATGGTCGGCGACTCCGGCCCCGGCAAGATGAACGATATAATCCGCTTCCCGGATGGCGTCGGGGTCGATATAACCGGATGCCGGATCCCAGCGCAGCCGTTGCAGGCCCGGGCCGGAAGGTCGCCCATAGAAGGCGGCGGCGGATTGATCGGCGGTAGCCGCGCCGCCGGCCAGCGTTGGGTCGGCGGTTGACTGCCGGGCCCGACCCGCCAGCCCGGAACGGTTCCCGGGAAGCATCTTGCGGGACAGGATAATGACCCGGTGGCCCTTGTCGATCAACAAATGTGTCAGCGCGGTGCCGATCAGGCCGGTCCCCCCGGTGATAGTTACGGTAGCCATACGTTTAATGAACGATTTGGTGCAACAATAATACCATCAATAATCCCGCCACCGACACCATCGTCTCCATCACCGTCCAGGTGGCAAAAGTTTGGCGGATCGTCAGGTTGAAGTATTCCTTGAACAACCAGAAACCCCCGTCGTTCACGTGCGAAAAGGTCATACTGCCCGCTCCGATCGCAAGGACCAGTAGTTCCGGACGGATCGTAGAATGCTGCAGCACCGGGAGCAGGATGCTCACCGTTGTCAAAGCCGCGACAGTCGACGAGCCCGTACAAACGCGTATCAGCGCGGCCACGCACCAGCCCAGGATCAGCGGGCTGACGGTAGTATGCGCCAGCAGACCCGCGATATAGCTGTTTAGACCGCCTTCGCTCATGACCTGCATGAAGACCCCGGCGCCGGCGATGATCAGCAACACCGGCGCGATCCCTTTAAAGGCTTCTTCAAGCGACTTCATCAGCGCGCGCATGGGCTTTCCGCGACGGATGCCGAGGAGATAGATCGCCGCGAGCACCGCGATCAGCATCGCCATATTGGGATCGCCCAGGAATGCAACGGCCTTTTTCAGCCGGTTGTTGCCCGGGATCAGTCCGAACAGGGCCGTGGCCGATAACAGGATGAGGGGCATCAGTGCAGCGCAAAGACTGAGTCCGAGGCCCGGTAGTTCGCCGGGGTCCATCAGCGTCACCGTGAGCAATTCCGGATTGGGTACCGGGCGGTATTTGCGCATCGTCCGGCCGAAGACAATGCCTGCCAGAACAATGGTGGGTATCGCGACGACAATGCCGAACAGCAGGGTTTTGCCGATGGGTGCGTTAAGCTGCATGGCGATAGCGGTGGCCGAGGGATGAGGGGGCAGGAAGCCGTGCGCGACGGAAAGGGCCGCCAGCACCGGTATGCCCAGGTAGAGCAGTGGCAGCCGTGTGGAGGCGCCGACCGCAAAGACGAGTGGAAGCAGGACCATGAAGCCGGCGGAATAGAACATCGGCAGGCCCACCAGGAACCCTGACAGCGCCATGGCCCACTGAATGCGGCGGATGCCGGAAAGGCGGACGAGGGACTGGGTGATCTGCTGTGCAGCGCCGCTGTCGGCGATCAGCCTGCCCAGCATGGCGCCGAAGCCGAGGATGATCACCAGCGATCCCATAATGTTGCCGATACCTTTCTGAATGGCCTCGCTGATCTGATGGATATCCAGACCGGATGCCAGCCCGAGTGCGACGCTGACGATGATGAAGGAGATGAAGGTGTCGAGTCTGACCCACAGGATAAGCAGGACAAAACAGAGGATGCCAAGGAATGAAAGCAGTAATGGCATGCAGGTTGAGTTGGTAGTGAATAAAGATATGGCGTCGCGGCGGGAGACGCAAAAAAAAGGGATGGCATGCCAAAAAAATCCCTCCGGAGACCCGGAGGGAATAAAACAACTAAAAACAAACTATCGGGTATTTCCGTTGTGCGACTGCTCCGCGGCGCTAGTCTGGCCGCTTGCCGTCGAGAAAAGTATTGATCGTACTGATCTCCGTGTTGTTGTTCTCATCGGTCTTCACTTCATAGTTGCTGTAGAAGTTCTCGACATTGGAGATCGTATTGTACAATTCCAAATTGCGGCGGATGTAGGCCGGCACGGTTTCAAACTCATTATTCGGGTCGGCGGCGTTGATATTGAACGACAAGTTTCGCAACTTGCTGATCCGTTCGGCCGCACGACGTTTCGGGTCATCCGCATCGTCCTGCGCGGCAGGCTCCTCTACGGATGAGTTCGATGCCGACTGCGGGTGAGTTTGGTGGGCCCCAGGCTCATCCGCCGCTGGGTCCGTTTCCCTGAACACCAATTGCATATCAGTTGAAGAATCGTCTTCCAACGACGGATCACCGGCAACGGTGTTCCTGATCGGATCCTTCACGGATGGAGTGTGTTCCGGCGACGCCAAAGGAGAACCTCCTGCGGCCGGGGGAGTGGATTGTTGATCGTTCTTTGGCTCTTCAGCATAGATATTGGCTGGTCTTGCGAGGTATCCTCCCGACGCTGCAGACACAGGAGAATTTTTTGAGGCCGGCGCCTGACTTTTTTGTTGCTGCGGGGTCGTCGGCTCGGGCGACAATATCCATTCGATCCGCGGCGAGCCCGCGTCGTCCTGCATCGGTTGGGCAGGCTGTGGACCGGCTACGGGTGTGACCGGAACCGCCGGTGACGGCGCATCGAAGGCGTCGTCGATGGAAAAAAGCGTAAGGGATGGCGTAGCTGCAGGTCGCGGGTCGATCAGTTTGGGCCGGAGGTCTTCCGATAGGGACGCGCTGAGCGTTTCCTGCGGTGCAGGAAGTACTGCGGGTGTTTCCACGACTGCCGCCGGAGCGGTAGTCGACTGGAGGGCCGGGTCAGAGGAGTGTACAGGCCGGGCGTTCTCGGGGCGTTGTTCTTCCGGGGTACCCAGGGTCATCAGGATCTTTTCCTCTTTTTTGGGGCCCTGGACGGATTCGGCGGACTTTACAAACGGGTCCCTGTGCTCGAAGCCGGTGGCGATCAGCGTGATGCCGAGGCTGGAGCCGAGAGAATTGTCATACCCGAGGCCGAGGATGACGTCCGTATATTCTCCTGCGTGGCTCAGGAGGTGGTTCTGGATGATTTCCACCTCGTCCATCGTGAACTCATGTTCGCCCTCGCTCGAATTGATGTTGATCAGGATCCATTTGGCGCCGCTGATGTCATTGTCGTTCAGAAGCGGAGAGTTGAGCGCTTCTTCGATGGCTTTTTGCGCGCGGCTGTCGCCTTTCGCGGTGGCGCTGCCCAGGATGGCTACCCCGCCGTTGCGCATGACCGTGCAAACGTCGGCGAAGTCGACATTGATCTGGCCGGTGCTGTTGATGACATCGGTGATGCATTTCGCGGCGGTGGCCAGCACGTTGTCGGCCTTGGCAAAAGCCTCTTTCATCTTTAAATTGCCGAATTGATGACGAAGCTTGTCGTTACTGATCACCAGCAGCGTGTCTACATATTGTTTCATGGCCCGGATGCCTTCCTCCGCCTGCAACTGGCGCTTCTTTCCTTCATAAGAGAAGGGAGTCGTAATGATGCCTACGGTCAGGACGCCCAGGTCCTTGCAGATCTTGGCGATGATCGGAGCGCCGCCTGTACCGGTACCGCCGCCCATGCCCGCGGTGATAAAGGCCATCTTCGTGTTGACTTCGAGGATCGTCTTGATCTCCTCCAGGCTTTCCTCCGTTGCCTGCCGGCCGATGTCCGGGTTTGCCCCTGCGCCAAGGCCCTGGGTCAGGTGCGGTCCGAGCTGCACTTTGTTGGGGACGCGGCTTTGCGCGATCGCCTGGGCATCGGTGTTACAGATTATGAAATTCACCCCCTCGATGTTCTGGCCGAACATATGGTTCACCGCATTGCTGCCGCCGCCACCCACACCAATTACCTTGATGATGGACGACTTCTCCTTTGGAAGATCAAAATGGATCATTTTGCAAATTTTTAAAATTAACACACAGGATCTCTTCGGTCATAGGGTAAGATTGGCGGCCGGGGACCGTCATTCGCCGGACATCCGGCGCGGCCCGCCGGCCTTATAAGGTGCGATCTTCTTCCTCCTTGAAAAGATCGATGATACCGTCCTTGAATTTGCCCCAGAAATCTTTCACGCCTTTCCGGCTCCGCACACGTTCCTGCTGGAGCTGTTCTTCGCTGGGCGCATGCTGCTCTTGCACCGGCTCCGGCCGTTTGAGGTTATCGGGCACTTCCACCTTGCGATACCCCTGTTCGAATTCCTTCCGGTTATGTTCGTAATCGCTGTAGCCCTTCAGGATAAGGCCAATGCAGGTGGAATACGTGGGCTTGGCAAGTTCCTCGATATGCCCGGCCGCGAGATGCTCCGTCGGGTAGCCGATCCGGGCGTTCAGACCGGTGATATACTCGGTCAGCTGGATGAGGTGCCGCAGCTGGGAGCCGCCGCCGGTCATCACGATCCCTCCATTGAGCATCCGGTTGTCAAGGCCGACCTGCTTGAGGTGATACGTGACAAAGTCCATGATCTCGCTCATCCTGGCCTGAATGATACCCGCGAGATTTTTGACGCTGATTTCCTTGGCGGGCATGCCGCGGAGACCGGGAATGGTAATATAGGCGTTGGACTTGGCTTCATTGGACAGGGCCGATCCGAATTGGACCTTCATCTGCTCGGCCTGCGTCTTCAGCACGCCAAGTCCGGTCTTGATGTCATTGGTGATATTCTCTCCGCCGAACGGGATCACCGCGGTGTGTTTGAGTATGCCCTCGTAAAAAACCGCCAGGTCGGTGGTTCCGCCGCCGATATCGACGATCGCAACGCCCGCTTCCAGGTCCTCCTGACCCATGACCGCGGCCGCGGAGGCCAGTGGCTGCAGGACGAGGTCCTTGGTGTGGAGGTTGCTCTTTTCGACGGCGCGGTTGATATTGCGGATGGCATTCTTGTCCCCCGTTATGATGTGGAAGTTGGCGCCGACCTTGACACCTCCGTACCCGATGGGATTGGGAATGTTCTGAAAATTATCCACGGTGAATTCCTGGGGGATGACATCGATGATCTGATCCCCGGCGGGGATATAGGTCTTGTACTGGTCGGCGACCAGTTGATCGATCTCGCGCCGGGTGATCTCTTCTTCCGTGTTCTGGCGGACGATATCGCCGCGGGTCTGCAGGCTCTTGATGTGATGGCCGGCAATTCCCACATAGACCTCGCTGATCTCCAGGTTCGGGTTGGATGCGTAGCAGTTCTCGAGGGCCATGCGGATAGCCTTGATCGTTTCATCTATATTGAGGACCTGGCCATGCTTCACTCCGTTGGAGTTGGCACGCCCGAACCCTAATATTTCCAGCTTGCCGTATTCGTTCTTTCGGCCGGCGATGGCAGCAATCTTTGTCGTTCCGATATCCAGACCGACAATAATGGGTTGTTCGACGCTCATAGTTTAGTTTATTTTTTTAGTTGTTGTTGATGGTTATTATCTATGGTTTTGGTTGACGTGTTTCGGGCTGTCGGCGGTAGCAGGCAGCAAGTCGTGTGTCGACAGGCTCTGTTCCGTCATCGTGTTGGTTTCCAGCGGCCGTACGGATTGCTGACGCAGCGTATCGGGTTGCATTTGTTGCGCCGACCGGATCAGCAGGCGGATATTTTCAAGGGCCTGCAGGGAATCGGCCCGACGCTGACCGCTGCCTTTTCTGGTAGCTACCACCTGCCCGGCGTAGGAGACATCGATCCGGTCGTACCGCTCCGTCCCGACTTTACTCAGTACCTGGGTGTAGAACAATCCGAGCCGGTGAAATTTCTCCGCCACGTCGCTTCCGTCGCCAAACGCGATGCGTTCGTCGCCCGCCTCCGGCTCCAGTTCGAAGCTGTGGTCCGGGTTGATATTGACCTGCGCGATCCGCTCCATCCAGAGGGTATCCCGGCTGATAAAGGCGCCGATCTGCAGGATGCCGGCCGTCAACACGCTGTCCGCCTCGCGGCGTGCGCTGTCCCCACGTCCCGCTTTCCCGGCCGGGAACCCCGTAAATACCGGCAACCGGACCGGGTCCCTTTGGAGCAAGGGCAGTTTTATGCCCGCGCTGTCGAGGTAAAAGCTCTTGCCGTCCCCGGTAAAAACCCGGATGACGGGGACGCGTTCTCTGACGTCGACATGCAGGACATTGTTATTGTCAAAGAACAGCCGCGTATTCTGAACCCAAACATTCCGCTCAAGCATCGTCTCCAGCCTGCGCAGGTCGAAGGACTGAATGGCACGGCTCCGGATCGCAGGTGCACCCGCCGGGGAGATCAGATCGGTGATGTCCTTTTTACTGATACAGGAGCCGGTCAGATTGATCAGGTAGCCCCTGCACGTATTGTTGTTCCGGTACCGGATGGCCGCGACCAGCAATACCAGCACGCCGGCGCTGATACAGCCCCAGACGATGGTAGAGAAGATCTTTCCGATATTTATTTTTATGGCCATAATTTTCCAGGTTGCCCGCCCGACGTCCTTTCGGGCCGTCGGACGGGTACAAAGGTGCCCGGGTTAGTAACGAGTCCCGTTCACAATAGTATAGGGTTCAACAACCGCCATTAGCGCGACAACAACGTTCTTATAGGTTCAACCAAGGTATCGATATCACCCGCGCCGGCCGTGATCAATACCTCCAAACCGTCGCCATGGTCCACCATGTCCTTTATTATCTTTAACAGTTCCTTCCTATCGACCACCGTCGCTTTCCGATCCGGTATCTTTTCCGCAATAAGGGCGCTCGTCACCCCCTCGACCGGCAGTTCTCGCGCCGGGTAGATGGGCAGGATATAGACCTCATCCGCCAGGTCCAGGCTCGCCGCGAACCCATCGGCAAAATCACGGGTCCGCGTATACAGATGCGGCTGAAAGATGACGGTGCATTTTCTGCCCGGGAACAACTCCCTCGCGCCGCTGATGAGTGCCCGCAGCTCTGCCGGATGGTGCGCATAGTCATCGATATAGATCCGTCCTGCTGCTTTGACGATATACTCAAACCGTCTGTGCACGCCGCGGAACGCGGCAACCGCCTCAATAATCTTGTCACCTGGGATACCCAGATGATGGGCGACGGCGATGGCGGCGGTTGCATTTTCCACATTGTGCCGGCCGCCCATGCTGAGGATCACCCGCTCCAGCTTCCAGTCCGCGGTCTGCACGGTGAAGAGGTAGTCTCCATCGTCGATTCCGATGCCGGACGCATGAATGTCCGCATCGCCGCTCAGGCCATAAGTCCGGTGTACGTCCCCGCCAAGCTCTTCCTCCCGCGCCAACCCTTTCCTGCTCAGCAGCAGCCCGCCGGATTTCAGCCGGGCGCTGAAGTCCACAAAGGCCTGGCGGACCGCTTCGGCCGTGCCATAGATGTCGAGGTGATCGGCATCCATGGCCGTGATGACGGCGATATCCGGCGTCAGCCGCAGGAAACTACGGTCATATTCATCGGCTTCAACGACGCAGACATTGCGGCGGTCGCTCCAGAAATTACTATCATAGTTCACCGAAATGCCTCCGAGGAAAGCATTGCAGCCATACCCGGTATGCCGCAGGATATGGGCGATCATGGTCGTTACCGTGGTCTTGCCGTGTGTCCCCGCCACGCAGATATTGAAAGAACTGTTGGTGATCAGACCGAGGACTTCGCTTCGCTTCAATAACGGGTACCGGTTTTCCCGGTACCAGGTCAGTTCCCGGTGATCCCCGGGTACGGCCGGCGTATATACGACAAGGTCTGCATCCTTTGGCGCTTCGGCCGGGTTGTCCTCATAATGTACGGATATCCCTTCCGCTTCCAGTTCCCGGGTCAGCCCGGTCGAAGTCCGGTCATACCCGCTGACGGATTTTCCATGAAACCGAAAATACCTGGCGAGCGCACTCATCCCGATTCCGCCGATCCCGATAAAATAGATTTTCCTTATATCTTTTAACTCCGCCATGCTGCTGCATTCATGATACCCGCCCGGGAACGGCCGCCGCTCCGCCGGCCAGCGTCCCGATGATCTCCTTTGCGATCCTGTCTGCCGCGTCCGTGACCGCAAGCCTGCCCAGGCTGGCCGCCAGTTGCCTCCGGCGGGCATCGTCTCCGACCAGTGCGATGGCGGTATCGACGAGGCGCGCAGTGGCCTCACTGTCCCGGATCAGCAATGCGGCGCCCTTTTCGACGAGGTGCTGCGCGTTTGCCGTTTGATGGTCCTCGGCCGAAAAGGGAAAAGGCACGAACACTACCGGTTTCGCCACCACGCAAAGCTCCGCGATCGACATGGCCCCCGACCTCGAGATCACCACATCCGCCGCGGAAAACGCGGTCTCCATTCTGGGGATAAAATCCGCCGTCCAGATATTGCTGCGTCCCTGGCAAATCTCCCTGGCCCGGCCGGCAAACGGCTTGCCCGTCTGCCAGATCAGCTGAATTCCCGACGCGCCCCAATCGTCGGGGTGGGCGGCGATCGCTTCATTGATCCCTTTGGCGCCAAGACTTCCGCCGGTCGAAAAAACGGTTGGCTTCGCGGGATCGAGACCGAATGACCGGATGGCTTCATCCCGCGGTATCTGGCCTTCGACGATCGTCCTGCGGACCGGGTTGCCGGTCAGGAGGATCTTTTCCGCCGGGAAGAACTTCTCCATTCCATCGCTGGCCACAAAGATCCGCGTGGCCTTTTTGCCCAGGAGGATATTGCTTTTGCCCGCGAATGAATTGCTCTCGTGAATAAAGCTGGGAATTCCTTTCGACTGCGCGCTGCGGAGGACCGGGAAACTGGAGTACCCACCTACCCCGATCACGGCATCCGGCCGGAAACGGCGAAGGATGCGGCCTACCTGCAGGAAGCTTCGGACAAGCTTGACGGGGAGACCGATATTCTTCAGCAGCGAACTGCGGTTGAATCCCGCAATATCCAGGCCCTCGATCCGGTAACCGGCCTGGGGGATCCGTTCCATTTCCATCTTGCCCCTCGCGCCGACAAAGAGTAATTCGATGTCTGGCTCCAGCTTCTGCAGCGCGCCCGCGATGGCGATCGCCGGAAAGATATGGCCGCCGGTGCCGCCGCCCGCTATGATGATCCTTTTACTCATGGGTTGAGCCCTCCAGCTGCTCGACGTTTCGCGCCACGCTCAGGATGATCCCGATCGCCAGGCAAGTGAACAAAAAAGAACTTCCGCCCATACTGACCAACGGTAAGGTTACGCCGGTGACGGGGAAGAGGTTCACATTGACCGCCATATTGGCCAGCGCCTGAATGACCAGCGTGAAACTAAGCCCCAGGGCCAGGAATGCGCCAAAGGCAAAGGGACAACGCCGGAAGATGCGGATGCTCCGCAACAGGAACACCAGGTAGACCAGCGCGATGAAAACGGCGCCGACCATCCCGTATTCTTCGATGATGATCGCGTAAATGAAGTCCGAATACGGGTGCGGCAAAAAGTTCCGCTGCTGGCTGTTGCCGGGTCCGAGCCCCAGGAAGCCGCCCTTGGCGATAGCGATCTTGGCCTGGTTGGTCTGGTAATTGTTGTCCGCATTGTCGGCGGCTCCGTACATAAAGGTTTCCACCCGGCTGATCCAGGTATCGACACGTACGAACAGACCGGTATGCCCTTCTGCATGGGGCCTGTCCGTCCCGCCGGGCCCGTTCGAACTATGCCGCACCATGGCGGCTCCGACAAGGATGAGGACCGGGACCAGCGCGACGCCGATGGTAAGCAGCAGGTGTTTTGCCCGGACGCGACCGATAAAGAGCAACATGAGGCTGGTGGCCCCGATGAGCAAAGCGGTGGAGAGGTTCGCGGGGACGATCAGCACGCAAATGATCGCAACCGGCGTGATGACGGGCAGGAACCCTTCCCGGAAATCCTTGATGACCTCCTGCTTTTTGCTTAGCTGCCGGCTTAGGTACATGAACAGCGCCAGCTTCGCCAGGTCCGAGGTCTGAAAGGTCATGTTGATGATCGGCAGGCGGATCCACCGGCTGCCTTCGTTCAGCCTGACCCCGAAAAAGAGGGTGTACAGCAGGAGCGGGATCGAGATCAGGAAGAGGATGGTCGCCACCCGGGAATAGATGGTATAGTTCACCTGGTGGGCGAAATAGATGATACCGACGCCGACCACGATAAACGCGAATTGCTTGAACAGGTAGATCTCCGTATTGCCCTTGTACATTTTGTATGCCAGCAGGCCGGTGGAGCTGTAGACGACCAGCAACGACACGATGGCCAGCAGAAATACCGCCGTCCAGATCACCTTATCGCCCCGCGTGCGGGACTTCAGGCTTTGCAGTGCCGTCCTTTCTATCGTCGTGCTGCTGCTCATATGTCCCTGACAGCCTCCTTGAACTGTCGTCCCCGGTCTTCGTAGTTCTTGAACAGATCGAAACTGGCGCAGGCGGGGCTCAGGAGCACCACGTCCCCTTTGACCGCGAAATGAAAGGCCGCTTTCACTGCTTCCTCGGCGCTTTCGGTATTGACCATCAGGGATACGTCGTTCTGGAATGCCTCATGGATCTTCCTGTTATCGACGCCCAGGCAGACGATCGCCTTTACCTTTTCCTTCACCAGGTCCCGGATCAATGAATAATCGTTTCCCTTGTCGACGCCGCCCAGGATGAGAATGGTCGGCCGGTCCATGCTCTCGAGCGCGTACCACGTGCTATTGACATTGGTGGCCTTCGAGTCGTTGATGAATTCCACGCCTCTGACCGTGCTGACATATTCCATCCGGTGCTCCAATGCTTCGAAGCTCCGGATCGCTTCGCGGATCTTCTCCTTCCTGATCCCGACGGTGGCCGCCGCTATTCCTGCTGCCATAGTATTGTATTGATTGTGGATGCCGCGAAGGGCAAAATCATAAATGCTCATTTGTAATCGTTCCGTTCCGGCATTGATGCTCATCTGTCCGTTCCTGATAAAACCTCCTTTATTGGGTTCCTGTTGCATAGTGAATGGGAGTGGGTTAGAGTGATAGTTAGTTTGGTTCAAAAAGCTTGCGATCACCGGGTCGTCCTGGTTATATATGAAATAGTCATCGGCGGTCTGGTTCATCACGATCCGGAACTTGCTCCGGATATAATTCTCGAATTTGTATTCGTAGCGATCGAGGTGGTCTTCCGTAATATTGGTCAGGACGGCCAGGTCCGGACGGAAAGTCAGGATATCGTCCAATTGAAAACTGCTGATCTCGGCGATATACCAGGGCCGCGGGTCCTCCGCAACCTGACGGGCGAAACTATAGCCGATATTCCCTACGAGCGCACAATCGAGACCTCCATGGCGGCAGATATGATAGGTCAGCGCCGTGGTCGTCGTCTTTCCGTTGCTGCCCGTGATCCCGACGATCCGGCTTTCGCCCTTGTAACGAAAAGCCAGCTCTATCTCACTGATCACCGGAATGCCTTTGGCCCTGATCTTTTTGACCAGTTCGTTCTTTTCGGGAATGCCGGGGCTCTTCATCACTTCCGAAGCACCCAGGATCCTGTCGACGCTGTGACCGCCTTCCTCGAACTCGATCCGGTGGGTGGTGAGCGTCTGGCGATAGTCCTGTCCGATCTGCCCGCTGTCGGAAACGAAGACATCGTATCCGCGCTGCGCTGCCAGTAAGGCTGCACCGACGCCGCTTTCGCCACCGCCAAGTATGACCATTCGCGTATTCATGACATTGCCGTCTTCTCCGGGTACGCGGATTAAGGGGGTTCTTCAAAAGCATAAATCTTACTGCACCACAATTTCTTGAGCGACGAAGCCTACGTTTGCTGGTTTTTCATATACCTATTTATCTGATCTTCAACGTAGCGATCGCAAACGCTACGCAAAGGATCGTGATGATCCAGAACCTTGTGACGATCTTGCTCTCATGGTACCCCAGCTTCTGATAATGATGATGCAGGGGGCTCATGAGAAATACTCTTCTCCCGTCGCCGTATTTCTTCCTGGTATATTTGAAAAATGTTACCTGGATGACCACGCTGAGCGACTCCACGAGGAAAACGCCGCAGAAGATCGGGATCAGCCACTCCTTCCGGACGATGATCGCCAGCGCCGCGATGATCCCGCCGAGCGTCAGGCTGCCGGTGTCGCCCATGAATACCTGCGCCGGGTATGCGTTGTACCATAGAAAACCCACGCAGGCCCCCACCAGCGCGCCGATGAAGATCGACAACTCGCCCAGGTTGGGGATATACATGACGTTCAGGTATTCCGCGAAGCGGATATTGCCGCTGGCATACGCGAAAATGCCCAGACAGGCGCCGATAATGGCGCTGGAACCCGTCGCGAGCCCGTCCAGCCCGTCCGTCAGGTTGGCGCCGTTGGACACGGCCGTGACGATGAAGATCACGACGATGATATACAGGATCCACGTCAGGCCGCGCACGGCGACAGGCAACAATTTGGAGTAATTGAATTCATGATTCTTTACGAAGGGGATCGTGGTGATCGGTTCCCGTGCTTCCACAAAGACCTTTTTTTCCTTTCCGAGCGTCACTACTTTCACCCCGGTCGTATCCGCAGGCAACGACTGCCCGACGTATTCGCGCCAGACCCGCGTATTCGCGTTGAAGTACAGCGTATACCCGACCACCAGCCCGAGGACGACCTGGCCCAGGACCTTGAACCAGCCGGCCAGACCGTCCTTGTCCCCCTTTTTATAAGGAACGCCCTGTTCCTTTGCGATCCGTTTTGCGCGCAGTTTGAGATAGTCGTCGATGAACCCGATAAGCCCGAGCCATACCGTGCTGAAAAGCATGAGCCGGATATAGACCTTGTTCAGGTTGGCCAGCAGGAGGGTCGGGATAAGGATGGCGAGGATGATGATGAAGCCGCCCATCGTAGGCGTGCCCTTTTTTTGCTGCTCTCCCGCCAGGCCGAGATCGCGCACCGTCTCGCCGATCTGCCGTTTCACCAGATACCGGATGAGGTTCTTTCCAAAGATCATGCTGACGATCAGCGATAAAACGACTGCCAGCAACACCCGGAAGGTGATGAACTGGAAAAGGGCCTGTCCGGGCACCTTTATGCCGCTTTGTCTGAACCATTCAAATAGAGAATACAGCATGCCTATTTATTGAGCAAGTCAAAAAATTCATTTACGATCTGCTTGTCGTCGAAAGGATACTTCACGCCTTTTATGTCCTGGTACTTCTCATGCCCCTTTCCGGCGATCAGGAGGATATCCTCGGCCGACGCCAGGTTAAGCGCGGTCCGGATCGCCTCTTTGCGGTCGGTGATCGAAATATATTTCCGCCGCGCGGCGGTATTGAGCCCCGCTTCGATATCCCGGATGATCTGCTCCGGGTCCTCGCTGCGGGGATTGTCCGATGTAAAAATGACTTTATCGCTGTGCTCACAGGCGGCCGCCCCCATCACCGGTCGTTTCGTCTTATCGCGGTCGCCGCCACAGCCGACTACGGTAATGATCTTTTCGTGTCCCTTCCGGAGTTTTTGGATCGTCGCCAGGACATTGACCAACGCATCGGGAGTATGGGCATAGTCGATGATCGCGATGATCCTTTCCCTGGGTGAGACGAGATAGTCGAAGCGGCCTTCGGCTCCGCTCAGGGTGCTGAGGTTGCGCAAGACTTCCGACCGGTTCTCGCCCAGGCAAATGGCCGCTCCGTAGACCGCCAACAGGTTGTAGGCGTTGAATTCGCCGATCAGCCGGAAATGCACTTCCTGGTCGTTGACGGTCATGACCAGCCCCGTGAGGTTGTTCTCCAGGATCCTGCCTTTGAATTCCGCCATTGTCCGGAGGCTGTAGAAATATTTCTTCGCCGCCGTGTTCTGCAGCATGACGGCCCCTCTCTTGTCGTCCGCATTCGAGATCGCGAACGCATCGGAGGACAGCGAATCGAAGAACGACTTCTTAACCCGGATGTATTCATCAAAAGTCTTGTGATAGTCAAGATGGTCGTGGGTGATATTGCTGAAGAGACCGCCGGCATAGTGAAGCCCCGCGATCCGATGCTGGTGGATGGCATGGGAGCTGGTTTCCATGAATGCATGCGTGCACCCTGCGTCCACCATCTCCCTGAGAAGCGCGTTCAGATGGAGCGGGTCCGGCGTCGTATGCGTCGCCGGCACCACTTTTTCCGCAACCTGGTTCTCGACCGTGCTCAGGAGTCCGCATTTATAACCGAGCGCGGTAAATAGCTTGTACAGGAGCGTGGCGATCGTCGTCTTGCCGTTCGTCCCGGTGACGCCCACCAGCTTCAGTTTTTCGGAAGGTTGACCATAGAAGTTGTGGGCGAGGATGCCGGCCGCTGCGGCGCTGTTTTCAACCTGGATATAAGTTACTCCGGGAGACAGGGTCTCCGGAAGGTCTTCACAAAGGACCACCGTTGTCCCGGCGGCGATGACCTGGGGGATAAACCCGTGTCCGTCGAGATGGCTGCCCTTCACCGCGATGAAGAGTGAGCCGGATCCGGAACGACGGGAGTCCGTTTGCAGGTTGTCCACCCTGCGGCCAAGCTCTCCGTGTACCGACCGGATGCTCACCTTATATAATATGTCCTGCAGTTGCGCCATAGGCAGGTTCAATCGAGTTGAATGGTGATGGTTTCATGTGGTCTAAAGGCCGATCCCGGGTCGGGGCTTTGCCCCCTCACTTTGCCGCTCCCCCTTACGGCCACCCGCAGGTCCATGCCTTCCAGCAGGTACAGGGCATCCTTCAGCCCAAGACCCCTCACGTCGGGGACCTCACGGGCAGCGATCAGCCGGCGGTTCACCACCGGAACGGGACTGCCCGCATAGCCGCGATCCGGACCGGTAACAGCGGAATCCGCGGGAATGGGCGAAGCGATGTCAGGGTCGAGGCTCATCAGCTTGTCGGCAAGCTCTTTGAATACGGGGCCCGCGACATTGGCGCCGAAATGCATTTTAGCGAACGGGTGGTTCTTGATCACCACGATGCAGGTATACTTCGGGTGCCCCGCCGGGAAGTACCCGACAAAGGACGACTGGTAAACGTGGTCGGCATAGCCCCGTTTGCCGTCCGCCACCAGAGCCGTACCCGTTTTGCCGGCGACAGGATAGAAGGAATGTTCGAACAGCTTGTGTGCCGTTCCGTCGGCGTCCTTGCAAACGCCGGCAAGGCATTCGCGCAAACCGTGAAGCGTAGCCTGGCTGCAAATGTGCTCGGCGATTACGGTCGGTTGATTTTCCTTGAGGGTTATCCCGGATTCCTGGATGGCGCTCACGAGGTAGGGTTTCATCATCCTGCCATCGTTCGCAACGGCATTGTACTACATGAGCGTCTGCAGGGGAGAAACGAGTACCTCGTAGCCAAAGGCCATCCAGGGAAGCGTGGTAGCGCTCCAGGTACGCGATCCCGGGTGTTTGATGACCGGGGTCCCTTCTCCCAGGAGGTCGACTCCCGTCGGCTTATCCAGGTGCAGGGCCCTCAGGTGGGCGACAAATGCCGATGGGTTGCTGCCGTAGTGGTTCATGGCCAGCTTGGCCATGCCGACGTTGGAGCTGAGCTCGAAGGCTTGTTTGACCGTGAACTCCTTATTGTCATGCGGCTCGGCGTCGTAGACCGTCCGGCCCGCGACTTTCCACGATCCTCCGCTGAGGTCGATCCGGTCATCCAGCGAGATTTTTTTATCCTCCAGCAGGGACAACATCGTGGCGAGCTTGAAGGTCGAGCCCGGTTCGGTGGCCCGCAGCGCATAGTTGAGGTCTTCCCAGTAACTGCCGTCGGGTTGTATTCCGAGATTAGCGATCGCCTTGATCTTGCCGGTGGCCACCTCCATCACGATGCAGGTCCCGTGCTCGGCCTGGTTGGCGACCATCTCATGCAGCAACGCGTTTTCCGCGATGTCCTGGGTATTGACATCGATCGTGGTCACGATATCCTTTCCGTTCTGTGATTCGATCTCGTACCCTTCGACCGGAACATACGCGCCGCCGGCAATATAGCGGACCAGGCGGCGGCCGGTCTCGCCCTTGAGGACCGTATCGTAGGTCCGTTCGAGACCTACGTTCTGGGCATTCGCTCTTGCCAGGCCAATGGTACGATTGGCCAGCAAGCCGAACGGATTCAATCTTTTATTGACGACTTCCGCGATAAACCCGCTCTTGTTCCTTCCTTCGCGGACGAGCGGAAACCGGCGCAGCTGCTCATATTTTTGAAAGGAGACATTCGAAGCGAGCTCATAATACCGGTCGTTATGGCGGTATCCCTGCCAGAGGATGCGCTTATAAGCCGCGGTGGACCGGTCGCCGAAAAGTCGCGACAGGCAAAGCGAAAGCGAGTCCACATTTTCGGTAAAGCGGCGTCCGTTCTTCTCCCGCAGCCCGTCCGCGCCGAAATCGACATAGATATTGAAATACGGAATGGAAGTGCTCAGCATGCTGCTGTCTTCGCTGTAGATGGTGCCCCTTTCCGCGTCCAGTTCCACAAACTTTTCATGCAGGCTGTCGCTAAGGCCTTTCCAGTACGCGCCCTGCACATGCTGGATATAGAACACCTTCCCCAGCACCACGAGGCACAGTACCGCGATACCGATAAAACACAGGTACACCCTCCATAATATGTCGCGTTTCACTTCCATGATCTATCGGGCCGTACTGTCGATAAGCACGAACGGCGGCAGGGTCAGTTCCTCCAGGCCGAAAGGCGCAACGGCTTTTGACAGCTCGCTTTCCTTACTGCGGAACATGACTTCGCTTTTGAGTGTTTTGTATTCGTATTGCAATTCCTTTACTTCTTTGTTGGTTCGGTTCAGGTCGCGGGAGATATTATCGGCGTAATGGCCGTTATAGATATACAGGACGGCCAGGGCTGCCAGGAAAACCAGGAATCCGATATTCCGGACCACCCACCGGTACCCGAGTTGAGAAGGCTGCCAGCGGTTCCGCCCGGTTCTTGCGGTGTCGCTCCGGTCGCGATCCGCCTTTTCATCATCCCTCCGGTCGCGATCCGGCTTTTCGCCATCCCTCCGGTCGCGATCCGGCTTTCCGCCATCCCTCCGGTTACCGCCCCGGTCGGTTTTGCCCGCGGTGACGGCCGCGGCGGCCGATGCTTCCGCACCGGAGATCTGTTGCGGTTCTTCTCCGGGTTCCTCCCACGGCGCGTTGGATGACTTATTATCCTTGTTCTGCTTCATCTGGTCGCAATCCTCGGTTATATTCGTTCTGCAGCCCGAAGCTTGGCGCTGCGGGACCGCGGGTTGTTTTGTAATTCTTTTTCACCGGGGGTGACCGGCTTCTTGGTTATCACTTTTAACAGGGGGGCAGACGCACGAGGTCCGTAGGGATCGTGGGAGTCTTCGTCTTCGAATGTTCCTTTTTTGAAGAAATTCTTGACAATCCTGTCTTCCAGCGAATGAAAAGTGATCACGGCGATGCGGCCGCCGGTCGACAGGAGACCCGGGGCCTGTAACAGCATTTCCTTCAGCGCACCCAATTCATCGTTGACCTCGATCCGCAGTGCCTGGAACACCTGCGAAAAATACCGGTTTGGGTTGCCTTTCACGACCGGCGCAAGCGCCGCCTTGAAATTGGAAATCGTTTTCAGCGATACGGAACGGCGGACCGCGACAATCGTGCGGGCAAGCGTCCTGGCATTGGTAACCTCTCCGTATTGCTCGAAGAGCTTGTGCAGCCGTTGTTCCGGCCAGGTATTCACCAACTCGTATGCGGTGAGTGGCTGCCGCTGGTCCATTCGCATGTCAAGGTCGCCTTCGAATCGAAAGGAGAAGCCCCGGCTTGCTTCGTCAAACTGATGGCTGCTGACACCCAAGTCGGCGAAGATGCCGTCCACGACGGTCACCTCATGCAGCCGCAGGAACCTGCCCAGGTGGCGAAAATTGTGTGGCAGGAACCGGATCCTGCTGTCATCGGGAACGTTGGCCCGCGCATCGCTATCCTGGTCGAAGGCGAATAGCCGGCCGGTAGGTCCCAACCTCGCCAGGATGGCCCTGGAATGGCCGCCACCGCCAAACGTGCAGTCGACATAGCAACCTTCCGGTCGGATCCGAAGCAGGTCGAGTGTCTCCTCCGGCAATACGGGGAGGTGATACATATCCTCCTCGTGATGTGGCGTGGGTGTCAAGGCAGGGGCCCTCCCGGGTTCATCACCTGTTTCGCCAGGCTGCTGAATGTTTCCGGTGAAATGGATTCAAAGAACTGTTGGTGCTTGACCTTGTCCCAGATCTCGATTTTGTCGACCGCCGCGGTCAGGATGATATCCTTATCCAGCCCGGCATACTCTTTCAGGTTTTGGGGGATCAGCAGGCGTCCGGCCGAATCCAGCTCGACCATGGTCGCACCGTTCAGGAAATATCTCGTGAATTGCCGAACTTCGGGGCTAAAACCATTTAACTGGCTGATCCTGGCGAAAATCGGCTCCCAGCTTTTCATCGGATAGAGGCTTAGGCATTTTTCAAATCCGCGGTTGATGACGAACTGGGCAGGCCCCTCTTCCGGCAGCTGTTTTTTAAAGCCGACGGGGAGTAGGAAGCGACTTTTCGAGTCGATAGTTGCTTCGTATTCGCCCAGAAAACCAACCATTTATGAGGAGTTGAATCGACAAATTCTTAAACTAACACAAAATAACACTTTTTCCCACCAAACCCGTTGAAATTGAAAAATTTATTTTTTCCACAGGGGTGTATTTCGTTGTATGGCTTGTTGGTATTAGGTTTAAGCGCGTTACAAAGGTTTTTTGGTATTTTTGAGCCGTGCATTAAGTGTGAATTGCAGTGGATAAACTGTGGATTTCTATATTTAAAATGTTAATAACATGCCTGCCGTTGGCTATTCCGGAACTCCGCTGGCCCAAAAACTAGGATTGAAACCAAGCCTCCGGCTTCTGCTCCTCCATCAACCTGCGGAATACCTTAGGTGGCTGGACACCGATATCTCCGGGCAGGTAGTGCGGAAAGGAGAGACCCCCGACTGGATACATTTGTTCGCCATCAGCCGCTCCGTCTTTGAAAAAGAGATGCGGATGCTCGCCAGGGTCTGGAAAGCTAATCCCGCCGTCGTCATCTGGGTGTCCTGGTATAAGAAAAGTTCGGGAATGAGCACCGACCTGACCGAAGACACGGTCAGGAACTATGCGTTGCAAAACGGCCTGGTCGACGTCAAAGTCTGCGCCGTTAGCGAGCATTGGAGCGGATTGAAATTGGTCGTCCCGTTAAACCGGCGATAAGATACGCATGGACCCCAGGAATATTTCCATCTCAGACTATACCTACACTTTGCCGGACTCTTTTATAGCGCTTTATCCGCTTGCGGACAGGGATGCGAGCCGGTTGCTGGTATATCGCAACGGGAAAATGAGCGAAACCATTTATCGGAACATTGCGGAGGAACTGCCTTCGGGGTCCACGCTTGTCTTCAACGACACCCGGGTCGTCGAGGCACGGATCGTTTTTCAGAAGCCCTCGGGCGGAAAAGTCGAGATCTTTTGCCTGGAGCCGCCGCCGGAGTACGGAGGAATGGCGGCAGCGATGGCCCGGACAGGCGAGGTCCGCTGGAAATGCCTGATCGGCGGCGCGTCCAAATGGAAGCCGGGACAGCTGCTGACAAAGATCGCCGGCGACATCGTCGTTGAAGCGCGATACCTGGAGAAACAGGGTGACGCATTTTTGATCGGACTATCCTGGCATCCGGCCGAACTAAGTTTTGCGGCGCTGTTGCACCGGACAGGCCTCGTGCCGTTGCCGCCCTATATGCACCGGTTGCCGGATGCGGCGGACAGTAGCCGGTATCAAACCATATATGCGGAGCACGAAGGGTCCGTCGCAGCCCCGACGGCGGGGCTGCATTTTACCGGGGTGGTGCTGTCATCCCTGCAGGAAAAGGGGATCGGTCGGTTGTTTGTGACGCTACACGTCGGCGCCGCAACCTTCCTGCCTGTAAAGTCGCAGACGCTTGGCGGACACCCCATGCACACCGAGTATATTTCAGTGACGCGGGAGGCGATCGAAGCGTTGCGGACGGCGCGGGCAGGTGGCAACCCGGTTATCGCGGTGGGGACTACTTCTGCGCGAACGATCGAGAGCCTGTACTGGCTGGGGCTGAAGGT
>DATNBP010000057.1:0-7822 GCA_035572015.1 Puia sp.
CGACGATAAAGAAAAGGTCGATATACTGGATCCTACCGCCATCCGGCTGACCGTTACCAAAATGGCTGTGGAGGTACATGTCGCCATACTGTTGCAAGTGCAGTTGGATACTATATCCCTGCGGCTGATCCTTCCGGTAGCGATCGAGGAGATGCGTGAGTTGATGGTCCACCGTTGAAGGGTCGGCGTCGGGACGCAGCATGATCACCGTGTAGGGGCCCGCGGCGGCCCAGTTGTCGAGATTGGTCCCTGATAAGAAAGCTTTCCAATTCAACAGGAAATCAAATTGTCTCGACGAAGAGGCGGGCGGATCATCGAACACCGCCGTGATCTTGAAATCGCGTTTGTTTTCGTACCGGATGGCTTTTCCCATTGCGTCTTCTGCCCTTCCGAAAAACGTCTCAGCCATTTTTCGCGAGATGGCGATCCCGTCCGGGGAGGCAAGCGCCGTTGACGGATCGCCCGCAAGCAGCGGGTAGGTGAACATGGTAAAGAAGTCCCCGGACCCGGCGTCGCCGGAGAATTTTATTCGCTTGTCCCCGACCTGGAATGTGCTGCGGTCCACGTATTCTTCCATGCCGGAAGCAAATTGGACGCCGGGGATAACTCTCTTCACCTCTTCCGGCAAGAGGCCGCAGGTCTCATAGTCCGCGGTTATCTTATTGTCGTAGGATTCCCTTTCGTACAGCACATACAAGAGTTTGCCATTCTTGTGGAAATGATCGACGCTCAGCTCGTCTTCGATCCAGAGAAAGATCAGGAGGCTCGACACCAGCCCGAGGGCGAGCCCGGAAACGTTGAGGAGGGAGCTGTATCGGTGCCGCGTGATGTTTCTCCAGGCGGTCTTCAGATAGTTGCCAAACATTGGTTGAGATTGAAAGAAACAGTATGGACAAATCAAATCTGTTGCTGAGGTACTGGATTCCAAAAGGGTGCCAAAGGGGTAGGCGACTGATAAACAAAGAATTGTGTGGGTGGCTCCCGGCCGGGTGTCCGGTTACGAACGTTCCGGTGTTTCGAATCGGATCATTTTTGGGACGGCGCACGTTTGGCGAAACACTCATTCTCCCATAAAATCGTCGAGCTCCCGGCGGTCCTTTTTTGTCGGGCGGCCGATCTTGCTTTGGCGTTTGCCGGTATTGAAACTTGCCGCCTGGAATTGCAGCCGCTCGATCTCCTCCGCGGGGGTAATGTCGATGTAATAATTGATGGCCTGCGCGTATTGGAGGCGGTGGTCGAGGAGCGCGGCCACCTTGATGCGCCAGCGTTTCTGCTCGGTCCTGATCTCGTATTCGTCGCCGACATTCACGTTGCGCGAGGCCTTTGCGGCGATGCCGTTGTATTTTACCTTGCCCTTATCGCAGGCCCCGGCTGCTTCGGCCCGGGTCTTGAAGAGCCGGATGGACCAGAGGTATTTGTCGAGACGGATTTTTTCTTTTTCAGGCATGTCGGAAGGGGCGGCGGTTGCGCCAGACTGTAAAATTAGGTAAATTCAGGGTTGAAACTAACGGGACATATGCCGTATCTTGACGCCCATGAAGAGGACTTTGTATGTTATCGTGGCGATTTGTTTGACAGCTTCGGGATGCCACAGGGCGCTGGGGCCGTACCGCAATATGGATAAATGGTTGCTGCTCGGAGGCGATGACCGGCGGCCCTTGGGGGGCCACCCGCGGGAGATCACGGAGTTTACGGTGCAACCGGGGGATTCGGGGAAGGCGGAGAAGCGGGGGCGGTTCTACGTAAAATATGGTTTTGATGCCGACGGTAATCTTGTTTCGCGCGATACCTATATCAATGACAGCCTCGCGATGAAGTCGAAGGCGACCTACGACAGTGACGGGATGCAGGAGGTATTTACGAGCGTGAAGACGGGGGAGTCAACGAGGATCTATTCGCGGCGGCTGTCCGACGGCGCGTACAAGACTGTCTTTATCCATCTCAAAACCCCCTCCACATCGTCCATCACCAGTTACCTCCCGGATGGCAACCAGGTGATCCGCGAGGAATACAGCGATACCACCGCGAGGAATATGCCGACGAGCCAGGCGCATATCTACTATGAGGGGAACCGGATCACGAAGGTGACGGGGGTCTCGGGCGCGAATAGCGTCGAGGAGCTGATGTTCTATTCGAAATGGGATACGCCGGACAGCATACAGATGTTCGGCGGCAAGGGGACGAGGAATTTGCTCGAAAGGGTGTACTACGAGATCAACGACCACGGCGATCCCACGCGCCTGGTGCGGATGGTGGGGAAGGACACGTCCGCGGTGGAGACGTATGAGTATGTGTACGACCGGCACGGGAACTGGACGAGGGAGACGACGCGGGCGTTGAAAGTCAACGGGCCGGGGAATTACCGGGGCGACCGGGGCCGTCCGGGCAGTCAGCCGTCGGTGACGGAGCGGGTGATCGGGTATTAGGGGGGCGCCGCGGGTGATGGCATTTTTTCTACCAGATTTCATAAAAAATGTAATTTCGATTACAATTATTTGGTTATGGCGCTCTATCAATCCCTGCCGGACAGCCGGCTGGCAGCCCTTTTGAAAGCCGGCGATGAAGTGGCATACACAGAAATATTCGAACGGTATAAGGTCATTTTGTATAAACATGCTTTTCGGGTGCTGGAGGACCGGGATGACGCCAACGATGTCATCCAGGACGTCTTCCTGGCACTGTGGCAGAAAAAAGATATGCTGGCCGTCGAGACTTCCCTGGGAGCGTATCTTTATCATGCAGTCCGCAACCGGATCTTCGATCGGATCTCGCACCGGAAAGTCGTCGATAAATATATCCGTTCGATCCGGGACTTTATGGAAGCGGGCCAATACACAACGGATGAAGCCATCCGCGCGAAAGAACTGGCCGCGATCATCGAAGCGGAGGTAGCCGCATTACCACGAAAGATGCGCGAAGTATTCGAACTTAGCCGGAACGAGGAGCTTTCTTACAAAGAGATCGCCCGGCGGCTGAATATTTCTGACAAGACCGTCAAGCAACAGGTGTACAATGCCGTCAAGATCTTGAGGTTGAAAACCAATCTCATACGCACCTTTCTTCCCTTTCTTTAATTCTTCCGTTTTCTTTCTACTACTTTTTACATCCTTTGCCGTCATATTGACGTATGATGGATGACCGGCAGATAATCGAATTATTGGAAAAGTACCGATCGGGAAACCTTACCGGGGAGGAGAAGGCTATCCTGGAGAGCTGGTACAATTATAAGGCCCGGCAGCACGGCGAAAATATCACCGACCTGGAGCTGGAGGAAAACCTCAGGCTGATCGCCGGCGGGCTGCCGCTGAAGCAGCAGGTTCCCGTGCGGCGGATGTGGCCGCGGGTTGCGGCGGCTGCCGCGGTCGGGGCGGCAGCGGTGCTGGTATGCCTTTCTATCGGCATCCCCGGCAAATACAGACCTTCGGCCCAACAAACGGCGCGGCGACAGCAAGTCGATGTCGCTCCCGGGAGCGACAGGGCCATTTTGTATTCGCAAGGGAAAATGTATGTACTGGACAGCATCGCAAACGGGGTGATCGCCAGGCAGCAGAGCGTCGCCATCGACAAATATGGCGCCGGCCAGCTGGTCTATTCGGTCACCGGCAATACCGGTGGAACGGCCGCGGTGACTTACGACACGCTAACGGTCCCGGCCGGGGGTCAACATGCTATCGTGTTCGCCGACGGCAGCAGCGTCCTGCTCAACGCCGATTCGAAATTACGATATCCCGAAAGATTCACGGGCAGCCAGCGACTGGTGGAACTGATCAGCGGAGAGGCGGAATTTCACATCCGGCACAATGCAGCCATGCCCTTTTACGTGCTGGCGAAGGGCCAAACCATCAGGGATATCGGCACTATTTTCAATGTCAGCGCCTATGACGACGAGCCCGTGGTCAGGACCACCTTGATCGACGGAAGTGTCGAGGTAAAGATAAACGGCGCTTCCCGGGTGCTTAAGCCGGGCCTGCAGGCAATTACGGGCGACGGTGAACAGATCGATGTCCGGACCGCGGATACGAACCAGGTCACGGCCTGGACCAAAGGCCAATTCTATTTTGAAAAGACTAACCTCCGGGAATTGATGCGGCAACTCGGTAGGTGGTATAACATCGATGTCGTCTACGAGGGGAATGTTCCGGACGATGCCTTCGATGGCCAGGTCAGCCGCAATCAAAGTCTTTCGCAAATGTTAAAGATCCTCCAGTTCGGCGATGTTCATTTCCGGATCGAGCCGGGCGACGGAAAGACTGCGGGACGCCTTATCATCACACCATAAGCTTTGGCACGGGTCGTCAAAAAAAGAACCGGAAGCGCTTGCAACACCTCCGGCGAAGTTTGGGCAACCCGGTTATATATCGTTCGACGGAAATTGACCCGATTGACATTAACTCGATTCACCCAAACTCCGTAAAAATATGGAATTAAAATCATGTGCCCGGAGGTTCCCGGCCATTTTATTGACTTTTGTCTGCATTCAGTTGTCCATAAGGGGGGATGCGCAGATCAGTGTTTCCGGTGACGATATGAAACTCGCGGACGTGCTCCATGCGATACAGCAGCAAAGCGGTTATTCATTCTTTTATAAAGACAAACTGGTCGAAGGTATCCGGGTAAGCGCCGATCTGCATCGCGTCAACCTGGACGAGGCGTTGAAACAGGTGCTGCGGGGATTGCCGTTGAGCTTCAGGGTCGTCAATCACACCGTGGTGATCAGCCGGACGGCCCCGGCTCCTCCGGAGAGTCCCAAACCGGCGCAAAACATTTCCTTCAACCTTGGCGGCAACCTCCGGGACTCAGTGGGTTTGCCGGTTTCCGGGGCCGATATTTGGTTGCGGGGTACGAAATACTTTACGTTGTCCGACAACAAGGGAAATTTCCTGTTCAAAGATATCCCTCCTGGTAAATATGTGCTGATCATTACGCATATCGGGTACGCAAAGTTGGAAAAGATAGTCGTGATAGACGGAAGCCCGGTGAACCTGCATCTCGAGATGCGAATCGCCAGCTCGCCGCTTGACGAAGCGCAGGTCATTGCCTATGGCAATACGAGCAGGCGTTTTAACGTCGGTTCTATCGCAACCGTCAATTCGGAAGAGATTGAGCGGCAGCCCGTGGAAAACCCCCTCCTGGCGTTGGAAGGACAAGTCCCTGGCCTGGTCATCACCCCCACCAGCGGAGCCCCAGGCGCGGCGGTCCAGGTGCAGATACGGGGACAGAATTCGCTCGAAAGCAATTTAGCAACATCCGTTGCCAAACCATACGATCAACCCTTGTTCATCGTCGACGGCGTGCCATTCGCCCCGCAGAATGAGAACATCAATCTCTTACAGTCGCTGGT
The DNA here is from genome assembly GCA_035572015.1 of Puia sp. GTDB lineage: Bacteria > Bacteroidota > Bacteroidia > Chitinophagales > Chitinophagaceae > Puia. The sequence goes on from DATNBP010000057.1 coordinate 5,342, forward strand.
TGCGAGTTCGGGCGGCGATTACGGCGGCGTCAGCCCTTTCAACAGTCTCAATCCTGCCGATATCGAAAGCATAACTATCCTGAAGGATGCCAGCGCGACTTCCATTTATGGCTCCGAGGGGTCGAACGGAGTAGTGCTGATCACGACCAAGAAGGGTAAGGCGGGGCCTACCCGTTTCGAAGCGTATGTCAATTCAGGCATCAATGTCGTAACGCAGCCCGTACCCATGCTCAACACGCAGCAGTATCTCGTCCTCCGGCGGGAGGCGGTGCAAAATGACGGGACCGATCTCACCACCGCCAACCCGGCCGATTATCCCGATCTGCTTGTCTTCGATACCACAAAATATACCGATTGGTTCGACCGGTATGAAGGCAGGGCTTCGAATAGCACCGATGCGCATATCAGCGCATCGGGCGGCAATGTGAACACCACCTTCATCGTTTCCGGCGGTTATACCCGCGCTGATTTCAACTTCCCTGGAAGCTTCTCGGACGACAGGCTAACCTTGCACACCGCTTTCCACCACCGCGCATTGAATGGAAAACTCAGCATCGATTTCGGAAGCGACTACTCCTATGATCACAACAATTCATCCTCCCGTCCCTCGGTTACAAAGGGAATTGTGACGCCCCCCGATTATCCTGCGCTCCTGGACCCGGGGGGAAATTTGGTTTGGAGTTATAAAGGTGTAGATCTGGCCCAATATCAGAATTATAGTTATTTAAAACAGCCCAATATCATCGGGACCTATAATGTAAATAACACGCTCCGTCTGGATTACAATGTCCTGTCAGGACTCAATCTTGTGGTCAACATGGGTTACAGCCGCCTGGGCGCGGACGAAACCCAGAAACTTCCTCTCACGTCCCAGGACCCCAATCTTTACCCACTCTCCTCGGCAATATTTACGTCCAACACTTATCAGACGATCAATATCGAGCCGCAGCTGGATTATAAGCGCGCGCTTGGAAAAGGCGAGCTCACCGCGATGGCGGGAGGAACCTACAAAAAGAACCTCAATGACAATACCGAATTGAACGGCGTCGGTTATTCCGATGACGCCCTGCTGGGATCGATTGCCGGCGCATCCGTGATATCGGCGAGCAATGCTAACATCCCCTACAAGTATATTGCCGGTTTTGGCAGGATCGGTTATATCTACGATCAGAAATATATCGTCAGCCTCACCGGCAGAAGGGACGGCTCCAGCAATTTCGGGCCCGGCCGGCAATTCGGGAATTTCGGCGCCGCCGGGCTGGGATGGATCTTTTCGGATGAAAGATTCTTCAAATCAGCTCTTCCGTTTGTCGCCTACGGCAAACTTTCCGGCAGCTACGGCACCAGCGGCTCCGACGCGATCGCCGCCTATCAATTCCAGGCATACTGGCAGCCGCTGACCGGCGTTCCCAACTACCAGGGCGCGCCACCATATGCACCGGTCAATCTGTACAACCCGAATTACAGCTGGGACACCAAAAAATCGCTAAATGTCGGCCTCGATCTGGGGTTCCTTAATAACCGGATATTGTTCAATGCCACGTGGTACCAGGACCGGACCAACGACCAGCTTGTCAATTATACGCTTCCCAGCCAAACCGGATTCAGCTCGGTGCTGGAGAACTTCAATGCAACCGTCCAGGACAGAGGGCTTGAATTCACGATCACCTCGAAGAATATCAACACGGCGAAGTTCAAATGGATCACCAATTTCAACGCCACCGGATACAGAAATAAATTACTGGCGTTTCCGGGTCTTGCCGCGTCGTCTTATGGGAACGTCTACGCCATCGGGCAGTCGGTGAACGAGGTCATCGGATTTAAATATAAGGATGTCAACCCGCAAACCGGCATCTTCGAATTCTACAACGCGAATGGTACTGCCACTTCCCAGCCCGCTTACAATATAAAGTCGCAGGGCGGCGACCAGCTTCCCATTGCCGACCTCGATCCGCGGTTCACCGGCGGGCTGGGCAATACTTTAACTTATAAAAACTGGAGCCTGTATTTTTTGTTCCAGTTCGCCGACCAGACAGGGTTTAATTATCTCCATAGTATTTACTCGGATTTTATACTACCGGGCGGTTTTATCAACGAGCCGACCGCGGTCCTTAACCGTCTTTGGCAGAAGCCGGGCGATGTAGCCACCCTGGAGCGGGCGACGTCCAATTTTTTCTCGCCGGCGGCCCGGGCGGGTAGTTATTTTCTCCGGTCATCCGGCGTGTACGGCGATGCGTCCTATTGCCGGCTGAAAACGGTAGCGTTCTCCTATGATCTGCCTGCCGGTCTCCTCAAAAAGCTGGGTATCCGGAGCTGCAAATTTTATATCAACGCGCAAAACCTCCTCCTGATAACGAGATATCAAGTAGGAGATCCGGAACTGCCGGGAGGTCTCTATAGTCTGCCGCTGCAACGGACCGTCGTAGGCGGGTTTTCGCTAAACTTTTAATTCGTTCGAAAAATGAAAAAATACGTTCTTCG
>DATNBP010000058.1:0-5486 GCA_035572015.1 Puia sp.
CGCCGCTTTCCACCCCGCCGCTTTCCACCTCGCCGCTTTCCACCCCGCCTCTTTCCGCTCCTGCTCCTTCCCTCCTTGGTCCTTTCTCTCCCGGCGGCCGCCCAGGACCTGCAATGGCACGAAGACCTTCGCCACAGCGTCGCACCGGCGAATAACCCGAAAGACTTCCCTACTCTTTATTTTGAATATTTCAAGACCCGTGACTCCGGACACGCCCTGATTAAGCCCGGAGGCTTCTTGCTGAAGACGGAGGCCGACCTCCTTGGCGACGGCGACAATATCGGAAAGTTCTTCTGCCAGGTCACCCAGTCGTTCCGCGCCTGGCGACCAAAGATCTTTTGGCAATTCGGATATAGCGGCGGTGCGGGGATCGCCGACCCGAAACAATACAGCTACTATATCACCAATACCTTCCAGACCGGCATCGAGCTACCCTTCCGGTGGAAGCAAGCCTGGCTGACCGGGGTCCTGGATTACAAGCTGGTCGCGTACGACCGCCCGAGCAGCGACCCGATCTGTACCCTGTACTGGTGGAGAGGAATGTTCCGTTACAAACTCGAAATAGCCGGCGATTTCTCCTGCTGGACCGAAAATCGCAACCATGGGGACCCTTCGACGGCGGGGCTTTCGGGAAAACGGTTTTTCTTTTTCGCGGAGCCGCAGGTCTGGTTGAACCTGACCCCGGTCATCGCCGTTGGATCGAAACTCAATCTGTATTATCACGTCAACACCGCCGACAATGTTTTCCAGGCTTATCCGACGGTCGCCGTGCGGATCAGGTGAAGGTCTGAAAAGGGATGCCTATGACATGCTGGATTATACCTCGACGCTTGTGCCTGGTTCCGGCAATACCAGCGTTTTGCCGGCGGCCTTGAAATCCGCCTTTGCACGGGCCGGATCGATGGCGATGATGGGCCAGGTATTGTAGTGGATACCCACCACGGTATTGCATTTTACAAAATCGGCCGCCCGGATGGCATCGGCCACATCCATCGTATAATTTCCGCCGATCGGCAATACGGAGAAATGCAACCTCGCCCATAGCGGGATCAATTGCATGTCCATCGTCAGCGCGGTATCGCCCGCGGCGTAAAAATCCCCGGCAGTGGTTGTGAATACATAACCCACGGGATTTCCGGCATAGGTGCCGTCACCCAGGGAAGAAGAATGGATGGCGTTCACGGCCCTCGCCTTTCCGAAATCAAACGAGATCGGGCCGCCATGATTGATCGGATGGACTTTTTCCACGCCTTGCTTGCCCAGCCACCCGGCGACCTCATGGGGTGCGACACAAACAGCACCGGTTCTTTTGGCGACCGCGACGAGATCGGCGGTATGATCGCCATGTCCGTGCGTCACGAAGATATAGTCTGCCGTAATATCGTCGGCCTTGATATTTTTTGCTCCGGGATTTCCGGTAAAGAAAGGATCGAAAAGAATGGTCTTCCCGTTGACGGCGATCGAGAATGTCGCGTGGCCATAGAAGGTAAATGTCATCAGTTTGGTTTTTGGTCAGATTTCCAACAACTATTACGCCTGAAGGTTCGGCGGCCGGCTTTACTTCACCGGACGCGCTCGTTGATAGGGCAAAGGCCAGTACATCTCGCGAAAGCCGAGTTCCTCCGCGGCATGCAATGGAAAATAGGGTTCACGCAGCAATTGCCGGGCCATGCAGATCAGGTCGGCCTGCCCTTTCGCAAGGATCGATTCCGCTTGGGCAGCCTCGGTGATCATTCCCACGGCGGCGGTCTTGATATCGGCGCCGGACCGGATCCGCGCGGAAAAATCCACCTGGTATCCCGGGCCTACCGCAACTCTGGCATGCGGCACGAGCCCGGCCGAGGAGCAGTCGATGAGGTCGACGCCCTGGTCCCTGAGCAAACTGGCCAGCCGGATGGAATCTTCCACGGTCCAGCCCCCTTCCGCCCAGTCGGTGGCGGAGATCCGAACGAACAATGGATAGCCCGCGGGCCAGACAGTCCGGATGGAAACTACCACCTCGGTCAGCAGGCGGATCCGGTTTTCGAAACTGCCGCCATAGGCATCCTTCCGCCGATTGCTCAGCGGCGAAAGGAATTGATGCAGCAGGTAACCGTGCGCGGCGTGGATCTCGATGACCTTGAATCCGGCCAGCATGGCCCTTCTTGCCGCCGACATAAAGGCTTCCCTCACCCCGGCGATCCCTTCGGGGCTCAATTCCGCGGGTTGGGCATATCCCTCGTCGAATGCGATCGCGCTAGGCGCAACGGGCTGCCAGGCCCCTCGGGAGACAAGCCTTCCACCGTTCCATGGCTCCGCCACGCTTCCTTTTCGGCCTGCGTGGGCCAATTGGATGCCGATCTCGCTTCCCTGCGCCCGGACAAACTTGACGATGCGCCGGAGCCCTTCGATATGGTCGTCTTTCCAGATCCCAAGGTCCGCCGGACTGATCCTTCCTTCCGGCGTCACCGCGGTAGCCTCGGTAAAGACGAGCCCCGCGCCGCCTACGGCGCGGCTGCCCAGGTGCACCAGGTGCCAGTCGTCCGCCATTCCATCCCTCGAGCTGTACTGACACATCGGCGACACCATGATGCGGTTATTGAATGAAACATCCCTGATCCGGAGCGGACTGAACAATTGACTCATAAAATAATGCCATTAAGGCCCTAAATTTACCTATAATTTGACCATCCATGAGAACGGCGATCGGCCAACTTTTTTTAACCATGCTCTTCCCCCTGCTATCCCCAACCGGAGGCCAATCCTCCGGCCTGCCTGCCGGACAACGGACCACTGTCACAGTTGCGGCCGCCGCCGACCTCAAGTTTGCGATGGATTCGCTGGCGGCCGATTTCGGTAAAAAGAATCCGGGCATCGACATTAAATTGATCTATGGATCCTCCGGGAATTTCTTCCAGCAGATCGGCAACGGCGCGCCTTTCGATCTCTTCTTTTCTGCCGACATGGATTATCCGAGGCAATTGCAGGCCCGGGGCCTGACGGCATCCGTGATCCGGATCTACGGGACGGGCCAGCTGGTGTTGTGGAGCAGGTCCTTCGACCCGGACATCCGGAAGATGGACGGTTTGCTGGATGCCTCCGTTAAAAAGATCGCGATCGCCAACCCGGCTCACGCACCCTACGGCCGTCGCGCGGAAGAAGCGCTTCGATATTTTAAGTTGTACGACAGGGTAAGGGATAAACTGGTGCTTGGGGAGAATATCGCACAGACCGCGCAATACGCCCAGAGCGGCGCGGCCGACGTAGCGATCATCGCCCTGTCGCTTGCCGTTTCCCCTGCCATGCAACGCTCGGGGGGCAAATACTGGCTGATACCTCCCGCTTCCCACCAAACCATCGAGCAGGGGTTCGTCCTGCTTCCGCATGGGAAGGGTAACAACGGAGCGGACCGGTTCATGCAGTATCTTTCCACTCCGGAAGCCGGAGCCATTCTAAAATCCTTTGGATTCGGCAGGACATGATCGATTGGCAACCTATCTGGCTCAGCATGCAACTGGCGGGCATCACGACGCTGATCCTGGTCGTCATCGCCATCCCGGTCGGGTATTGGTTGGCGCATAGCCGGCGGCGTTGGAAGACGGCTGTCGAAGCCCTCCTCAGTTTGCCCATGGTCCTGCCGCCAACCGTCCTCGGCTTTTACCTGTTGCTGGCCTTTAGTCCCACAGGCGGATTCGGGCGTTTTATCGATCAGTACCTTGGGCTGCGGCTTGTCTTCACCTTTCCCGGCCTCGTCGTCGCTTCCCTTATCTATTCTCTTCCCTTCATGCTCAACCCCGTCATCGCGGGCTTCACCAGCCTGTCCCCCGACCTGCGCGCCGCTTCCCGAACCCTCGGCAAGTCGGACATAACGACCCTGCTTCGCATCCTGCTTCCCAATATCCGTCCTTCTTTGGTCACGGGCGTAGTATTGAGCTTCGCGCACACCATCGGCGAATTCGGAGTGGTGATGATGATCGGCGGCAGCATACCCGGCCAAACCCGGGTAGCCTCGGTTGCCATTTACGACGAAGTGCAGTCGATACACTATTCCCTCGCCAACCGGTATGCCCTGACACTGCTGCTCATTTCTTTCGTGATCCTGTTGATCGCCTACGGAACCAACCATCATTTCAACCAACGCAAAACCCTCTTGTGAGCCTGAACCCCACGGCCACCTCCAGGATCCGGGCCACGAAGCTGCTCCATACGGCCCACGGGCCCCGGGAACTGGACATTTCATTCCAATGGGACCGCGGCCGGCTGCTGGCGGTCTACGGGCCTTCCGGCGCGGGGAAGACCACACTCCTACGCATGCTTGCGGGATTGACGGAGCCGGATTCGGGCTATATTGAGGTGGAAGGGGAAGTCTGGCTGGACAGCTCGCGCCGGATCAACCTGCCCACCCGCCGCCGTTCGATCGGCTTCGTTTTCCAGGACTTTGCGCTTTTTCCGAACCTCACGGTTCGCCAGCAATTGGAATACGCCCTGCCGGATCCCCGAAAACCGGCCATCATAAAGGAACTTCTGGCCTTCATGGAACTGGAAGCGCTGCAGCACCATCGTCCCGGCCTGTTGTCCGGCGGTCAGCAGCAGCGGGTCGCCCTCGCCCGGGCAATCGCGCGCGGGCCGCGCCTGCTGTTACTCGACGAACCGCTTTCGGCGCTCGATGACGATATGCGCCACAGGTTGCAGGAGTACATCCAGACCGCTCACCGCCACTACGGTTTGACAACCATGCTGGTGAGTCACCACCTGCCTGAGGTTTTCCGCCTCGCGGATGAAGCGATCTTCCTCGAAAAGGGGCGGATCGTCGGGCAGGGTGACCCTGCCGCCGTATTCGCCGAGCGGCCCCTTTCATACAGACCCGGCTCAGTCGATATGACCGGCGAGATCCTCAACATCACCGCGGACGGGGAACAGCTGGCCGTTACCATCCTGGTCCGCGGGGCTGGCAATGACCGGACGATCGAACTGGAGGCCGCCGGGTCCGTCGCCGCCGGCTGGCGGGTGGGACAGACCATCACGATAACCATCACTCCCAAAATTTCTTAATTTTCAGGCATGAAAACGCCGTTGCCATCCCTGTCTGTCTGGGAAAAAGAGAGCTTCTTTGCACCCGCCGATATTGTCATCGCCGGCAGCGGCCTGGTAGGCCTTTGGAGCGCCTGGTATTTGAAACAAAAGGAGCCCTCGCTTCGCGTCACCATCGTCGACCGCGGCATCATCCCCGCCGGAGCAAGCACCCGGAACGCGGGCTTCGCATGCTTTGGAAGCCCGACGGAATTGCTCGCGGATATCGACCGGATGGGCGAGGACAAAATGCTCGACCTTGTGGCAATGCGGTATAAGGGACTAAAGAAGATCCGGAAGACTTTCCGCGACGCAGAGATCGGTTACGAGCAACAGGGCGGCTACGAACTGCTGACTTCCCCGGGCAATATGCGGGACAGCGCAGGCGTACGTTCCGCCATCGACCGGCTCAACCGCCTCCTGAAGAAGATAACGGG
>DATNBP010000059.1:0-14233 GCA_035572015.1 Puia sp.
TGATCGGGCTCTCGATGCGGACGGCGATATGATTCGGGTCGTCGGACACCCACACCGTCATCTTCTCTCCGCCTTCGAACATGGTGCCCTTTACCAGCAGGGGCCTGAACTTGATGGTCCGGAACTTGGCATACTTCGTCCGGATCGTTTCTTTCCCGAGATAACGAATATACAAGTGATACACCTGGCGATCGAGGAACATGTCGAAAGGGATCTTGTCGCCGACCTTGTGCTTGCTGAAATCGATATTCCGGGCGTAAAAGATGGCGCTCAGCACATCCTGGATGCAGTCGGGAACCTTGTATACACCGGTGTTGGTGATCGCGGTATTGGCGGCCTTCAGAAACGTGACGTTTTCTTTTGTTTTGTAGCCGCCTTCGTCGACGTCGCGGATGAACTTATAGGGCTGGAGGGTCGCGGTATCGATATAGGACTCGTAGCGGTCGCGGACCCTGAAGAATTTGTCTTCGAACGGGAACGTCTTCCCCTCGCCGACGACATGGTAGACGTCTTTGTGATCGAACCTTTCCAGCGTTGTGGTAAAAGACGCCTCTCCCGCCGCAATATATGCGCCCGCGACGGCATAGTATACGCGATAGGTCAATACTTCTCCGGCATTGAAAGCGGTATTCCTGATGCCGGAACAGAAGGTTGCATCGGATTTGCCGGCGGTATCCTGGACTTGACGGGGTGGAGCGGGAGCAGCAGCGAGGCGATTTCCGGGAGCAGCGGTCAGGCGATTTCCCGGAGCAGCGGCGAGGCGATGTCCGGGACCGGCGGCATGGCCCCGTGACCGGGAGGACGCCGCGGCCGGAGAGGAAAGGTACAATCCCGTGAGCAATAAGAAAATGACCGTAAGGAATACTCTCATCTACTTTTGAATAATTTGATGCTTACGATTAACAAACTCCCTATCAACGCCGGAATGATCAGGTTGATGAGCCAGATCGCAAACGAGGCGGCAAAGATCCCGACGGTGTTGGCACTGAATAACTCCAGTACCCGGATGCTCGCCCCCCACCTCAGTCCCAGCTCAGTCAGGAATGTAAACGTAGGGACGATGGCCATGATCAGGAAAACAACGCTCATGCCCCCCAAAACCTGGCCAAATCCCAATGAAACACTAAAAACGGGAAAAACCAGGCTATATTGAACGACGAATACAATATATCGGACAAAAGATAAGAACAAAATCTTCAGCAAGATGTTCGGGTCGAAATTTTCTAAAACTTTTATGAAAGCCCCGAATTTCCTGACGCGCGGAAATCCGGCCAGCCATCGGGTGAGCCGCGGAATGCAAAAATAAAGCGCACCCAGACCGAACAGGAATACGGCCGTGACCGCCAGCGTCGCGGGTAAGCCGCCTTCCAGCCCCCGGCCGTCGGGCACCCTGCCGTGATGCAGCAAAGGAAAAAGCCAGATCAGCCCGCAGGCGCCCGCGACAAGGGTGATCAGCAACTGCGCTGCGCTGCAGACCATCGTCAGGGAAATGGCGGCGATCCGCCGGCCTTCTTTCACATACAGTATCCTGCCGAGGTATTCACCCATCCGGTTGGGGGTAAAGGACGCCATCGTTGTACCCGTGAAAACGGCCTTGCAGGCATTCCTGAAATCGATGCCGCCGTCGGGCCGCATGGCCAACTGCCACTTCCGGGCTTCAATGCCCCAGTTGACGGGCATCAGCAGCAATACCAGCCATAGCCGCCATTGTCGTGGCCCGGTGATAGCGCTTCGAATGGCGTCAAGCGAGGTCCTCCAGTCGGTTTGGCGGATGATCTGCTGCCAGATGAACCATGCCAGGAGCAGAAAGACGATGGGGCCGAGGATATAGGCGGGAAACAACTGCCTTCGGGCAGCCCGCGCCGATGGCCGCTTGGAGTTGCCTATTATTTTGATATTTTTGTTCAATGATTCGGCTTCAAAAATAATCTTCCTGGTGCAAAAGCCATCCAAAATAATACTGGGGATCGACCCGGGTACGGTCGTGATGGGCTTTGGGCTGATCGCATACAGCGACAGCCGCCTTACCCTGGTCGAAATGGGTGTCTTGAAGCTGCCGGTTCGGAAGGATGCGTACGAACGGCTGAAATTGATCCACGAAAAAGTACTGGAACTCATCGTGCGGCATGCGCCGCAGGATTTTGCCATCGAGGCGCCTTTTTTCGGCAAGAATGTGCAGAGCATGCTCAAACTCGGCCGGGCGCAGGGAGTCGCCATCGCCACCGCAATGCATGCCGGCATACCCGTCACGGAATATTCGCCGAAGAAGGTGAAACAATCGATCACCGGCAACGGGAATTCGGACAAACAGCAGGTTTGGAAAATGCTGCAATGCGTGCTGGAACTGGAGCGCGGGATCGATACGTATGACGCCAGCGACGCGCTGGCCGTCGCGGTCTGTCATCATTTTCATCACAAGGCCGAACGGAGGATACCGGCGGCGCTCGGCAAAAAGGCGGGAGAACGGGGAAGACGCAACCGGCCGGGCAGTTGGGAAGATTTCGTACGGCAAAATCCCGGGAAAGTAATTTAGGAGATAGATTCGGGGAGCCGGTAGGACCAGGCCACGAGACAATCGTGATGCGCCAGCGATACCGGCACATCGAGCAATTTTTCCCCCGCCCAGACTTCAGGCGGTCCGTCTGGTTGCCGGACGATCCGCAGCGCCGCCGCCACACCTCCGGCAGCAACAGGAAATTCGGAAGCCAGGGACTGCAGCGCAAATTTCCTGGCCAGCGCCGATTGGCTGCTCCGATCTGCCTGCGGGATGCGCCGGACGCCATGGCGGGTCCGGCCAAGATCCGGTTCGCTGCTGACGACCGAGGAGATAAAGCCGGTCCGGACCAGGGACCTGGAATGCAACAAAACGCCCCGGTACCGGACCATGCCATGCCAGGACCCCGCACCGCGGTGGGTCACCTGCACCACGGGAATCGTTAACGGGGCAAAGACCAGCGAGGTCTCCGACCTGCTGCAGTACTTGTAGGCCGATTCTTTGATCGACCACATCAACCAGACATAATGGGAAAAAGAGATGCCGGCATCGGCCGGCAGGTGGTGAAATGATTGCAGTTCGGTGCGGGTTAGAATTCGGGAATAGAACCGGTATCGGGACGTCCGCTCGCTATCCGTCGCACCCAAAGCCACGATATCGTTTCCGGTGCTCACGGCTCAGGCGTTGATTTTTTCCTCGATCGCGTTGATACAATCGCCGACCGTAATGATCCTCTCGGCAGAATCAAAATCTATTTCGATATTGTATTTTGCCTCCGCGTCAATGATGATGTCGACCAGGTTAGCTGAATTAATCTTCAAGTCCTTAACAAGGTTGGTGTGTTCATCGATCTTTTCCAGCAGTTCCTTATTTTCCGTATAGGGATACAGTACCTTTTTAAGTTCTTCCAAGATTTCTCGTCTCTCCATTTTAATTATATTTTGAAAAAATTAAACACGCATTGACATCCCCAAACCCAAAATTTGCCTTCGCCACCGCCCTGATCTCCTTATTGAGCATCTTCACCGGCAGGCAATCGCGATCGACCTGCTTCAATATTTCGGGATTCGGATCCTCAAGATTGATATTGGGATGGATGAACTGATGAACGATCTGCAACACGGCCGCCACTGATTCAATCGATCCCGCCGCGCTCAACGAATGCCCGATCATCGATTTCAACGAATTGACCGGCGGGAAATTACGACCATTTCTACCAAGTGCCAAGCACCAATTCTGAATTTCCATCGCATCAGCTGCCGTGGCCGTCAAATGGCCGCTGATGAGGTCGATGCTGCCGGCGTCGATGCCTGAACCGGCGATGGCGTCGGTGATGCATCGGATCACGCCGGGAGACGCCGGCGCGGTCATGGATCCGCCGCTGCGCTGACCCCCTGAATTGCAAGCCCCCCCCAGCAATTCCGCGTATATCCGCGCGCCCCGGCCCAGCGCGAAATCGAGGTCTTCAAGGACCAATGCGCCTGCGCCGGAGCCGGGCACGAAGCCCCCCGCGGTCTGGCTCATCGGCCTGGAAGCCTTCTCCGGCCGGTCATTGTATTTGCGCGACAGGATGCGCATCGAATCGAACGCCCCGAAGATATACGGGTCCACATGCTCGCTGCTCCCGACCACCATTCGTTTCGCCACACCCTGCTGGATATATTCATAACCCATCAGGATCGCCTGGGTACCGGTCGCACAGGCCGCGGAGGTGGCAATAATGCGGCTACCCAGACCCAACCGACCTGAGATATAGGCAGTTAAACTGCTGGTCATCATTTGTTCGATAACCCTGGACCCGAGCTTCTTGGCTTCTCCGGCATCCACCCGGCCAAAGATCTTTTTGACGACCTCGCAATCCGACACGCTGCTCCCAAAGACGCATCCCGTATCCCAAATCGTTTCCTTGCCGCCGATGCCGTTTCCGGCGTCCATCCACGCGTCAAGCGCGGCCACGATGCCATAGCCCAGTGCACGTCCCTGAAGGCCGTGAAAGGTGATCTCCGAGACGTAATGCTTGAGCCTGTCCCATTCGAATTCAGGCGTACCCGCCACCTGGCAGTTGAAATGCAGGTCTTTATATTGGGGGTTGAAGCGGACTCCGGAAACGCCGGTCCGGATGGCGTTCAAAAATGCCGGGACACCGACGCCGTTCGGCGAAACGACTCCTAACCCTGTTATGACCACACGGCGACTCATGCTATCCTGGTTTTCATTTTGTTATTTTCCTGATCATGCCGGACACGACGGCCTTTGCAACCGGCTCGTCCTGCGCATTCCGCATTTCCACCTTACACTTCAGCTTGTCGAACCTGAAATATACCTTCTTGGAAATTACGGTAACTTTTTCGCCCGGCAGCACCAATTTGAGAAAGCTGCTGTCGGCGGACGTCAACAGCGGGAACAACCCGGCCGGCGCATCATTGCGGCCGTCGGGCGGGCCCGCCGCGTACCGGGATCCGTCGGGAGCGGCCGACACTAGAAATATTCCCAGCGCAACCAGACCGATCTGCGCCATGACCTCCGTGAGGATAGCGCCCGGAGTGACCGGGTTGCCGGGAAAGTGGCCGGCATAGAAAAAAGCATCCGGTCTCAGCGTGCAATACCCGATGATCCCGTTTTCGTCGACGTGCGTGATCCCGTCTACGAAACGAAAGCCGGAGGTATACGGAAGCTGGTCAAGAATATATTGGTAGTTCATGTGTTCCGGGAAATTGTAACCGGTTACCGGCAGTGCTCACCCCCGTCTACCGGGATGATGGAGCCATTGATCCAGGAAGCCTCATCCAGGCACAACAGGTAGATCACGCCGGCAACGTCTTCCGGTTTCGTCGTACGGCCCAGCGGGTTTCTTTTGGTGGCGAGCTCCAATAGCTGATCGCTGGACGGGATCTTTTTCAACGATGGTGTCGCCGAGATCCCTGCTTGTATAAGATTGGTTTTCAGTCCGTATTTACCAAATTCCACCGCCATGTACGTCACCAGGCTCTCCAGCGTCGACTTGGCGATCGATACCGCGGCATAGCCATCCCAGTACTTGTGCGCGCCTTCGCTCGTGAGCCCCAGGATTCGCGCATCCCGTTGAAAATGGCCTTCCTTTAACAACAGCCGCGCCCAGTCGAGCAGGCTCGTGGACATGGCGTAGGTCGTGAACCGGATATCATCCACCGAAAGGCTTTCCGCTTCCGACTGATCCATCAACGGTTTCAGGTTCCCCCGCGCGATGGAATGCAGGAGGAGCCGTACTGTTCCCAGCCGGCTTACCCGATCCGCGAATTGCTGCAAAAAGATCTGGCGGGAATCAGGGTCGAGCGCATTCATGTTGTACGCATCGATCCGGACACCGCCAACCGCAGCGATCCCGGCAAATTTTTCACGCAGCAACCGGTCGGTGGCGCTGGTTTCCCGGTACAGCACGGCAATGTTCATGCCGTGGCTCGCCAGTTTCTCGAGCGTAGCAAGGCCAAAGCCGCTGGAACCGCCCAGGATGATCGCCCACTGATCAATAAATTGTTTGTTCATCGATTAACGCGCAAAATTAAGGAAAGTTAATAATTAAGATAATGAAAGTTAATTATTTATGTTGGGCAAGGATATCTTATTCTTTATATTTGCCACATTTCCTTCCGGCGATGAAACGAAGCCTCCTTTTTACCCTGTTTTTTGCCCTGACCGGGTCGGCATTACCCGCCCGCGATCTTTTCCGGGTGCCGTCGACGGGAGCCGGAAACCGTCCGGGATCTTATACGATACCGGGAACCGGCATTCCGGCGTTCGACCGCGGCGCCTTTTACGCCGCCATGGAATCGGGCAACCTGGCCCGCATCGATAGCGAACTGTCGGTGGTGGCCACGCTGACGACGAAAGACAGGGAGGCCTATGAAGGCGCACTGCTGATGCGGAAAGCGGGTTTGCTCAGCCGGGCGAAGGAAAAGCTGGCCACTTTCAGGTCCGGAGCGATGAAGCTGGAGCGGTGCCTGGCCCGCGATAGCGCGAATGCGGAATTTCATTTTCTCCGGCTGATCATCCAGGAACACGCTCCGAAGATCCTCCGCTACAACAAGGACCGGGAATCCGACAGCCGGATCGTTATCCTGGCTTATCCGAACCTGCCGCCGTCCCTGCAAAAAGCGGTGCGGGATTATTGCCCGCACTCCCGATTCATTCACGAAAGCGACCTGAATGGGTAAAAAGGTATTGGCCATTTTCTATTCGCAATCGGGACAATTGGCGGACATCATCGGTTCGCTGACTGCGCCGCTGGCGGAAGCCGGAGACTTGGTGGAGGTTGTACGGATCGAAACGGTGCCGGACTACCCCTTCCCCTGGACGACCGAAAGCTTTTATGCCGTCATGCCGGATTGCGTGATGGGCGCGCGGACGACGCTGGCTCCTTTTACGCTGCGGGAATCCGCTTACGACCTCATTATCCTCGGGTACCAGGCCTGGTTCCTGTATCCCAGCATTCCGGTCAATACGCTGTTGCACCACCAGGCATTCCGGGATGTTCTGAAAGACACGCCCGTCATTACGGTCACGGGTGCAAGGAACATGTGGCTCAACACATTTCTCGAAATAAAAAAGACGCTTCGATCAGCTGGGGCACGGTTGGTCGGCAATATCGCGCTGATCGACCGTCATCCGAACCATATCAGTTTCGTTACTATTTTTCATTGGCTGCTGGGCGGAAAAAAAGACCGGTACCTGAAGATCTTCCCTTATCCGGGTGTGTCCGCCGCGGACATCCGAAGGACATCGGAATTCGCCGGCCTGATCCTGCCTCACCTCCACCGCGGAGAGTGGGAAGGCCTGCAGGCATCGTTGATAGCCCGGAAAGCTGTCGCGACGCGCTATTCGCTCTGGCTTCTGGAATCAAAAGCGATCCCCACTTATGTCGTGTGGGCACGCTTCATCGTCAAAAGGAAAAAAAGAAAGGCATGGCTCGCCGGATTCAGATATTATCTGCTATTTTCACTCTTTGTCGCGGCTCCCATCCTGCTGGCGGTTGATGCCGTATTGATCAGGCCGTTTTCTTCAAAAAGGATAAAAGAGAAGAGGCATTATTATGAATCGCTGACCTAATTCAACCACTGTTATGTCCCGACCTGTATATATCATCAACACCTCCGTCTTTATGCCCAACGACCCCGTCTCCTGCGACGAAATGGAAGACTACCTGGGGTATATCAACGGCAAGCCTTCCAAATCAAAAAAGATCGTTCTACGGAACAACGGGATCAAGACCAGGTATTACGCCCTGACCAGGGAAGGGAAAGCTACCCATACGAACGCGGAGATGACAGCCCTGGCCGTCAGGGCGCTTTTCGATAACGATCCGGCCAGGCTGAAGGAGATCCAACTCCTGTCATGCGGCACGTCTTCGCCGGACCAGATGATGCCTTCACACGGTGTGATGGTGCATGGCTGGCTGCCGGAAACCGATCCGATCGAGGTAGTTTCACCGTCCGGTGTCTGCTGTGCAGGCATGCACGCGTTCAAGTATGCATATATGGCAGTGATGACGGGGGATGTCGACCGCGCGGTGGCAACGGGGTCGGAGCGTTTTTCCGCTTCGCTGCTAGCCAACGTCTTCGAAGAGGAGGCCCAGAAGCTGAAGGAGTTGAACGACAATCCTTTCATCGCTTTCGATAAGGAGTTCCTCCGGTGGATGCTGTCGGATGGCGCATCCGCATTCCTGTTATCCGATAAACCGAATCCCCGGGGACTGAGCCTGCGGGTGGAGTGGATCGAAGGAGCCTCCTACGCCAACGAGATGGAAGCCTGCATGTATATGGCGAGTGAGAAACAAAGCGACGGAACCCTGAAAAGCTATCTCGATTTTCCGCCGGAGGAGTTGATCGCCAAATCGATCCTCAGCATCAAACAGGACATCAAACTCCTCAGCGATAATATCGTTCCGCTCGGGGCCAGGAAAATTAAAGCGATCTTTGACCGGAAGGGTTTGACATCCGACGATATCGACTATTTCCTGCCGCATATGTCCAGCGAATTCTTTAAAAGCAAGATCTTCGAACAAATCGCTTTGCACGGGGCGAGTATCCCCTATGAAAAATGGTTCGTCAACCTGAGCACGATGGGTAACGTAGGCGCCGGCTCGGTCTATCTGATGGTCAACGAGCTGTTCCGTTCCGGAAGGTTGAAAAAGGGCGAAAGGCTGTTGCTGCTGGTTCCGGAGAGTTCCCGGTTCTCTTACATGTATGCGATGCTGACCGTCTGCTAAACGACAAGCGTATGAAAAAGGAGGAGGTCCCCCACGATCCCGGCTCGCTGGGAAAGGTCACGCGGGAAGTCTGCTATGCCACCGATGAGGAAGGTAAATACACGACGGCGCTCAGCGAAGGCTGGGACGTGAAGGCCGGCGCGCTGGACGTCGCCTGGGAGGACATCGCCGCCCGGATCGCGGCGGCGCGGGAAAAGGTCCGTCGCGGCGAAGCCAGCCCCTTGCTGTTCTACATGGAAAGCAAACTGATGGATATCGGGGTGCTGGCCGGATATACAGGCTTCTGGAAATGGCAGGTCAGGCGGCACCTCCGTCCCGCGGTATTCGCAAAATTATCCGATCGCAGGCTGCGGCGATATGCCGGCGTCTTCGAGGTCGGCGTCGACGAGCTGGTCCATCCGAACATCCATGACAAAGGCATTTAAACATATCCAGGCGGCCCATTGCGAGAACGGCGTTACGGTGAGCCTCTTGAACACCGTCGGCGTGGAGCGGATCACCGAACCGCTGGCGTTCGGTATCGGATCGGGTCTCTTCTTTACCTATATCCCGCTGCTGAAGGTCAATAACGGGCCGGCCTTTGCGTTCCGGACCATGCCGGGCCTGATCTTCAAACGGACCTGCCGGGCCCTCGACATTCGCATCCGGCGCCGGAGGTTCCGCGACAAGTCCGAAGCAAAACAATTCCTCGATCGGTGCCTCGACGCGGGGCACGCGGTGGGATGCCAGGTCGGCGTGTACTATCTCCCTTATTTTCCGAAAGAATACCGGTTCCATTTCAATGCGCATAACCTGATTGTATTTGGCAGGTCCGGGGACCGCTATCTCGTGAGCGACCCGATCATGGAGGAACCTACCAGCCTGTCGGAGTACGAGTTGGAGCGCGTCCGCTTTGCGCGGGGCGTTTTGTCCCCGCGCGGGCAACTCTATTACCCGGAACCGGGGAAACCGGTCTCGGACGAGATGATCCGGACGGGTATCCGCCACGGTATCCGCCGGAATATCCGGGACATGCTGCATATTCCCGGTCCTGTGGCCGGCGTGAGCGGCATCCGCTATACCGCGCGTCGGATCAGGAAATGGCGGGAGACCCTCGGACCAGGCAAGGCCGGGCTGTACCTCGCTCAATTGGTGCGCATGCAGGAAGAGATAGGCACCGGCGGCGGCGGCTTCCGGTATATCTACGCCGCGTTCCTGCAGGAGGCGCATGCCTGGTGGCCGGACGACCTGCTCCTGACGACCTCCGCGTCCTTTACCCGGGCCGGGGACCTCTGGCGGGACGCAGCGGTGCATGCGGCCGGCATATACAAGGGGCGTTTGGGGGCCCAGTCGGACTTCGACCGGATGGGCGACTACCTGTTGGAAATCGCCGGCCTGGAAAAAGACTGTTTCTTGGCGTTGTCGAAAATCAACTGGACCGTATGAGCCCCGCCATCCGCATCGAGGAACTGACGTTCCATTACAGGGAGGAGCCGGAATTATTCACCCATTTCAACCTGCAGGTGGATGCGGGTAGCCGCTTCGGGCTGTTCGGGCCTAACGGTGCCGGGAAGACGACGCTGATGAACCTCATGACGGGCATGTTGACTGCGGATTCGGGGAATATCCGGCTGCTGGGAAGGGAAATGCGGCCGCACGATCGAGCCGTCCATTCCCTTTTTGGCTTTGTGCCGCAGGACTTAGCGTTGTACCCGGACCTGAGCCCCGCGGAGAACCTCGCCTTTTTCGGCGCTTTGTCGGGCATGCGCGGGCCTGCCATCCGGAAAAGGACGCGGGAGCTGCTCCAAATCCTGGGCCTTGCCGCGGTGCGGGACAAGAAAGTGCGTCAGTTTTCAGGTGGCATGAAGCGTCGCATCAACCTGGCCATCGGTGTCATCCACCAGCCCCGGCTGCTCTTCCTCGACGAACCGACCGTGGGTGTGGACGTGCAGACGCGACACGCCATTATCGGCTACCTGAAACAACTGAATGAAGCCGGGACCACCCTCGTATACACTTCCCACCAGCTCGCCGAGGCCGAGGAATTATGCGACCGGGTCGCGCTCATCGATAAAGGAAGGATCATCGCACACGACCAGCTCGACCGGCTGCTCGAAGTGCACCGGCACGACGGACTGGAAGGGCTATTCCTCCATTTGACGGGAAAAAATTATCGGGATCAATAGTGTATAAGCTTTGGGCCACCATATTGAAAGACCTTCGGGTATTGCGCCGCGATCGCATCGGGGTGATTGCCATGTTTGCGATGCCCGTACTGCTGGTGATCATCGTCACCGAAATGCAGAGCGGCAGCTTCGCGATGGCGAACCGGAACAGGATGCCGCTGCTGTTGTGCAACCGCGACTCGGGGGCCGCTTCCGTTCAATTCGCCCGGGCGCTCGATTCGACCGGCATGTTTCGCGTGATCCCGGTCCTGGCCGCACCCGGCGGCCAATCCGCGGCGGACAACGACGACGGGATCCGGCAACGGCTGCATGACCGGGAGGCGCTCCTGGGAGTGGTCCTGCCGCGCGGCTTCTCCGCACTACTCCAGTCGCGGACCAACCGGCTGGCCGGGAAGGCGCTGAAGAGTTTCGGACTCGATGATACGATCCGGGCCGGGACCGACAGCGGAACCGCAGCCACCCTGCGGCTATATTATCATCCGGTGCTGCAGGAACCGCTCCGCCGGTCGGCGGAAGGGGCCCTGTACAGCGCGTTACGGCTGGTCGAGAGCCGCCAGCTGCTAAGGACGATGTATGCAGCGATCAACGAAAAAGAATTGCCGGATAGCCTGGAAAGGGAGCTGCTCGCGGGTCATACCACCATCGAGACGATCCCGGTCGCCAGGGATGACAGCCGCGGGAACCCGACGGTGTCGGAGCATAACGTCCCCGCGTGGACGATCTTCGCCATGTTCTTCGTGGTGGTGTCGCTGGGAAGCGGGATCGTGCGCGAAAAATTGAGCGGCAGTTTCATTCGGCTCAAGACCTTGCCCACCAGCTACATGGTCGCCGTCTTCTCGAAGCAGTTGACCTACCTTGCCGTTACCTTCGTACAGGCCGTACTGGTATTCGGGCTGGGTGTCCTGTTGTTTCCGCTGATCGGCCTTCCGGCATTGCACCTGCCGGCTGACTGGTCGGGGTTGGTGCTGGTGACGCTCCTTTGCGGGGCCTGTGCCGTCAGCTATGCGCTGTGCGTGGGCGTTTTTGCTGAAACCGAGGAGCAGGCCAATTTGTTCGGCGCCTTATCGATCGTTATCCTCGCGGCCATCGGCGGCCTGATGATTCCTGACTTCATGATGACGGGACCCTTCCGGACGGTAATGAAGTTCTCTCCCCTGCATTGGTGCCTGGACGCCTATTACGGCTTGTTCCTCGAGGGCGGCGGCCTTCGCGATGTTTGGCCAAATGTGCTATCTTTAGTCCTCATAATTGCAGGGCTGCAGGGCATCGCGCTTTGGGGTCTGAAAAGAAAAAACCTGATTTGAATGGAAACCGGTCAACTAAAGCAACAACTGAAACAACAAATCATAGCATTCCTCAACCTGACCGATACGAAGCCCGATGACATCGTGGATGACAAACCGCTGTTCGGCGACGGGGGCCTCGGCCTCGACTCCATCGACTCCCTGGAACTGATCGTCCTGCTCAACCGCGAATACGGGATCGTGATCAAGGACCTGAAAGAGGGCCGCAAGGTATTGGTGGACGTCAATACGATGGTGGCTTACATCGAAAAGAACCGAACCAAATAAACGTAAAAACCGTGAGCAGGGTCTACGTCACGGGGGTTGGTATCATCAGTGCGATAGGTAATACCCTGGCCGCGAATCGAGCCGCCCTGCGCGACGGCATCAGCGGGATCGGGCTGACCGAATCCATCCCCTCCCGGTACGCCGGCGTGCTGCCGTTCGGAGCGATATCGACCGGCACGGACGAACTCCGCGACAAATTCCGCATCGGCGATCCCGGCGTCACGCGAACCACATTGCTGGCCTTGCATGCCTTCTCGGATGCCGTAACGGATGCGGGACTTACCGCAAACCTCCTGACGGATCCCGGAACCGCACTCATTTGCGCTACCACAGTCGGCGGCATGTGTCTCACGGATGAATTGTACCGCGATACTCAGGTCTCCTGTGATGACAGCCCTTACCTGGCATCCTACGACTGCGCCTCCGTCCATCTGTGCCTGCAATCCCGGTTCGGCATGACGGGATTCGGGACGACGATCAACACCGCCTGCTCTTCGTCCGCGAATGCAGTCCAGTTTGGCGCGAGGCTGATCCGGAACGGGCTGGCGAAGGTCGCGATCGTGGGCGGGACGGACAGCCTCGCAAAGTTTACGATCAATGGGTTCCATGCGCTGCAGATCCTGTCGTCAGACCATTGCCGCCCGTTCGACCGCGACCGCTCCGGACTGAATCTCGGCGAAGGCGCAGCCTTCCTCGTGCTCGAAGGCGAGACCGGTGCAACGGGTAAGACGGCCTATGCGGAATTGACAGGATCGGGCAACGCCAATGATGCATTTCACCCTTCGGCCCTGTCCCTTCAGGGGGAAGGACCGGCGCTGGCCATGTCGGGCGCCTTGCGGTCCGCCGGCCTGCCGGCGGGCGGGATCGACTATATCAACACCCATGGCACGGCCACGGAGAACAACGACGAAGCCGAAAGCCGCGCTATGGCGTTGGTCTTTGGCGAACCTCCTCCTTTCTCGTCCACAAAACCTTTTACCGGACACACGCTGGGTGCGGCGGGGGCCATCGAAGCCGTCTACAGTATCTTGGCGATACTGCACCAGGAGCTGTATCCCAGCCTGAATTTCCTGCACCCGATCCCGGGGATCGGGCTGCGACCCGTCCTGGCGACGCAGCGGAGCCCGATCCGGCATGTCATGTCCAATTCATTTGGTTTCGGCGGCAATTGCACTTCGCTCATCTTTTCCAACGTCAATTAAGCATGCTCTATATCCATCAGTCATCCTGCCTGTCGCCGCAAAAAAGCCTCGACGCCCCGCGAGGCCCGGCGGAAAACCTGTTAAGGGTGGCGGAGCCGAGGTACGAGGGCATTCCTGCAAACACATTGCGAAGGATGAGTAAATCGGTGAGGCTGGGTATCGGCGCGTCGCTGCCTTTACTCGCGCACGCGCCCGCCGGCATCCTGATCGGCACGGGCTATGGCGGGATGGAAGACAGCATCCGTTTCCTCAACCAGATCGTCGAATTCGACGAAGGGCTGCTCACGCCGGGCACATTCGTACAGAGCACCGCAAACGCCATCGCCTCCCAACTGGGATTACTGCAGCATAACAGCGGGTACAATATCACCTTTGTCGGCCGCGGGGTCGCCTTCGAAAGCGCCTTGCTCGACGCGTCGATGCTGGTTACCGAAATACCCGGCGTCAGTTGGCTCGTGGGCGGCATCGACGAAATCTCGGCCCACAATTTTCGCTTCGAAGTTGCCGAAGGCTGGTATAAGAAAGAAGACTGGACGGACCGGGGCCTGTATGATCCCGGA
>DATNBP010000060.1:0-14683 GCA_035572015.1 Puia sp.
AGACCCATCATACCACCAGGCAATCACCCAACAGCCGGTACCAGGACAACATCAAAAAAGCAGCCTGAACGATGAAAACACGACGTCAAATCTTAACTTAACTGACTGGCCTTTTGGTCTCGAAAATGGGGAGTGTTATAAGATCCAAGATAGAAGGCTGGCAAAAAAGATGTCTAAGCTTAAACCATTAACCATTACTGTGCAACGTAAATATGGGCATTTTTTACAACGGTTTCGGCCGTTGAAGGGCAAAATGGCCACAAAAACTTCGCACGAGGTCCGCTCGCCGGTAGTCGGGTCGCGGTAGTGCTGCTTTTTGCCCGCAAAGTCGATCATGATCATATGGATGCGTACCATAAAGAAATTTCATCGCTGACTACAGGCCATTGGTATACAAGGGCACCTCATTCAATCCGTCAGTGAGCTTGCCATCTTCGAGCAAGATTCCCTTGTTGCTGGCATCGTTTCGAACTTTAGTGAGAGACTTTTCCAGGTCTGCAATAGGGATTGCCTTAACGCGCTTTTCCTGCGGAGGATTCAGCCTATCTGCTCTTTCAAATGCAGCAGCCTTTTCTAAAATGTCGGCAGGAAGATCGCTTTCACATTTATAGGCGAGTTCCATAAACTGGTTAATAAAGAATGTGTCGATTTGCACCCGACGCTTAAATAGGTGGGCGAATTTGCCCAGGATACGGCATATGTTCTCCCGATCCTCCGGGCTTAGTTGCTCGGCAAAATCATATTCTTCCACTTTCTTCAAGCTGAGGAGTATGGGTTCAAGCGCGTCAATGGTGACCACAAAGACCTGATAATCGGCGAGGTGATAGGCAAAAGTTTTCAGTTCCGAAAGCGTATTCATTGGAACGACGAAAAAAATCCATTTTTTTACATTTTCCTGGTTGGCATATTTCTTTGCCTTTTCGGACTGGTCTTTGATATAGGTCGGGAAATTGCTGAGATCTTCTCCTTTTGGGCTTTTGGCATCGAAAATGATAAACTCCTCGCAAATGGAAACGGTATTATCGGGATCGCCTTTAAATGCGACTTTGTCGATATAGTCGATCGTATGCCTGCTGCAAAGGGTCTTCAGGCTTTGCTTGACATTTTCCTGGTGATGGATCCAGGTGTCCTTCATATTGGTTAGCCGTTCTACCTCCGCTGCTTGTCGCAAGTTTATTTCGTCGTCACGGTCCTTTTGGACCCGGTCCTGATATTGTTTTAGCGCAGACATGTGTTCTCCATGTTCCTTCGTTCTTGACTCCTGATCAGCCTGGAGCAGCAGCACCTGGTCGTTTGCCTTTTTCAACTCATCTTTCGTATAACCCACGTCTTTTTTCAAATCGGCCACTTCGAGATCTAGCTCAATTTTACGCTCGGTCAATTTGTCGACGCTTTCGACGCTCGCCGCTTCACTTTCTGATACCCGCTTTAGTTCTACCGCCAGTTGTTCATTTTTCTGCGTCAACAGGTCATTTTTGTTCGATAGCTTGAGGCAATTGTCTGCTTCATTTTCCAGCGCCTTGCTGGTCGTCGACAGCTCTTTGGTCAGAGACAAGATTTTTTCTGCGTCCTGGGCGGTTTGCGACTGGAATTTTTCAATTTCAGATTGTTTTTTTCGACCATCATCCTTCGCAATGTTTAAATCCTTGGTCAAGTCGGCACTGGACTGTTCAGCTGTCAGGACCTTACCTCTTTCATTTTCAAAATTGGCGAGTAACCTTTCCAGGTCGGCTGTGGCATCTATCAACTGATCTTTCACGCGCTTCCAGCCAAACAATCGGCCCCAGAACCCAATCGACCGGACACTTTCAAGAAGCCGTCTCAGGTTGTCAATAGTTGTATTCATGCTATAATAGGGGTTTTACGGTCCCGACGTCGAGCCCCTGATCAAATTTACAAAACTCCCGGCACATATTTGCTAATAAAATTAGTAACGGTCCTGCAGCAGCACCGTAACCGGTGTTTTTCCGGAATTGCAGTAACTTAACCTTTCAAGCCCCTTCCACTTTGTCGATCACCTAACCCCTCGTCAAATGGCTATCAAGGACCGACAACAACTGATTACACGCGTTGTATCAAAGGTATTACGACAAGAGCCTACCTTTAACCACTCTTTTGTATGGATGGCTAACAAGCACTCATTGTCGGGTTTTAAGCACCAAACTCACTTGATGGATTCTATTTTTTCCGAGTTGAAGGGGGACAAGGCTACCCACGAAGCAAAGCGGCTGCAGCTCCTGAAATGCGACGCCTATTTTGGCGGCGGTTATCAATTTATTTTTGAATTTGATGAATACCAGCATTTCACTACACGGCGGCTAATGACCCTTGAGCGGTATCCGGACAATGCACCGCTGAACTTCCTAGTCAGCGACTGGATCGAATTTTGCCGGACCCACAGGAGGAAAGCGGATGCATATCGCCAGCATAAAACGACACCTGATTTTAATTTTCGTGGTGGCCGAACGGCTCAACGTGCTTATCTCGATTGCTTTAGAGACCTTCTTCCTCCCCTGAATGGCTTGAAACCTACAGTGAGGATCTGTGAATTTGAAGTCGCAGATATTTATTCGATCGATGCGGCGAGCTGCAAGAAAATTGAGCGCCTGCTAAAGAAAAAATTGTCGTAATCTAACCCACAATTCAATACCGGTCCCGGCCTTTCTCGATGCCTTTTTTCGGTCAACGAAAAATTGTACTTTAACCAATCATAATCCAACTATGTATGGTGGTGTATGAAAGCATTCTATGCCTATACAAGCGGCTTTTGTCCTATCGGAAGACCGACTGGACGGCCAAAGACTACCCCATTCGCTACAAGAGAAGCAATGTGCCGGATAGCAATGAAGGCGCCCGGGAGTGGACTGCTCAGGTGATAAAGTGGTGGATAATGTTCGGGTCTGGCGGAACAAAAATCGCCGCGTTAGATGACCTTCACGCTACCATTGAAAGATACAGGCAAGCCAATCAGGTACTGCCAAGGCCAGGGGTCGACGCCCCTATTCAGTTTGCCAGCACCGACCAAATTAATCAGTTACAAGAAATAGCAGTCGATTTTTTCCCTTCTATCCTTGGATATGACTTCCATGGAATCTTCGTTTCCGATGAGAGTTCAGTATTTGACTTCGGGCTCGATGAACAGGAATTACTAGCTTTGGTCAACGGCAAGTATGGGTTGCAAATGACCAGCCTTGGAGATGGTAATATAGTATCTATTCTGAAGCGGATCAAGACGGAGAAATTACCGGGAGGATTATGAGACTATGATGCACTCTGCTGGACTCACGTTTCGGCGAATTGACTTGGGCTCTATTTGTACCCGTCGCTCCAATATGCACTGAATGTCAACGATTATTATTTTCTGTATAGGGAAGTAATATAGAAATATAATGTGTATAATATTTGTTTTGAGTTGAAAAAATGTCCCGAAAGACAACGCAAAGGAAATAATAAAGTCTAAAGCGGACACCAAGTTAACCGTTACTAAGGTATTGTTTGCAGGGGTTTAAAAAGGAAATGCATGCGCGACGGGAGGCCCAAGGTGCATAATTTTGAATTAGCAATTCAAAGTCAATATTTTCAAGAAGGTTGAGGTCCCCCCATATATCGAAGCAGCTTAAACTGAAGATCCGAAGGAACCAAATGAAAAAGACAAAATTCAGGGGGAGCTTTCAGATCCACCGGCGGATGCCCCTTTTTGACGATCGATATCCATATTAAAAGTACTTTGAAATAAGAAGTTGCGAAGTTTTTTCCTTCCCCGCAAATAAACCTTTGTATATTTCATGGTGATCCTGATGCCCCGACCACTATTCCTCCTGGTCAGCCTTTTATGTCTGATCCATCCTGCCCATGCCGCGGACTACACCGACCAGGAAGCACGGGCTGCCTGGGAGCATTGGAAAAAACAGCCATTGACAGAGAATAATTTCCACCAGGTATGCGACCTCCTTCAGGATATCGGAAAGACCAACATCGATATCAGCTACGATATCCTCAGGGACTATGTTCCCATGGTTCAAAAAACGGGCAAAAAAGATTGGGCCCATATCCTGCTCATGGGTTGGGCAAGAGTGAAAGAAGACTTCCTGAATTTTGCAGACGCCGAAGACCTTTACCGGAAGGCCCTCATTAACGCCGGCGACGACGCCAGACGCCTCGACGAGGTCTTCGTGGGCATGTCGTTGATGTACGCCGAGTGGGGGAGGGCGGATTCCCTGGATAAATATGACTCCCTCGGTAAACGCAATGCCGCGCGGACAGGTGACATGGAGAACCTGTCCTTTCTCTACACATTCGGCGCCATGGGCCATTTGACCGACACCGCTGGCATGAATCGCGGCCTGACCCTGGCGATGACCCTTGCTGCAGGCCTCGCCGACAAGAATGCCCTCTTCACGGCACGGTACAACTATGCCTCTATCTTTTGCCGGTACGATCCACAGCGCGAGGTGACGATCCTCGAATCGCTCCTCGACCTGGCAAAAGATTCGACGCTGACCCATAAGCCAAAGCTCTACGAACGGACCGCCTTTTATTTTCGGAATGCGACGCCGAGCATCTACTCACAGCTGGTACAGGTGAATCTTCTGCTGGCCGATTACGAGAATGCCGGCAAATTTGCCGACCTGCTCTACAATGCGGTGATAGCTCCCAATCCCAATGCCCCGCAGGCCCCTTTCTTCAACAGCGAACTGGCGATGGTCAAAGCTTATCAGGGACAGTATGACAGCGCCCTCCGTTACCTGGATCGTGCCAGAACCCTGTTCAAAGTACCCGAAGACGGCATCCCCTATCCCAGCT
Source organism: Puia sp. (assembly GCA_035572015.1). Taxonomy (GTDB): domain Bacteria; phylum Bacteroidota; class Bacteroidia; order Chitinophagales; family Chitinophagaceae; genus Puia. Next base: position 4,804 of record DATNBP010000060.1, read on the forward strand.
ATTTCCTGGCGGCAGGCTTAATCGCCGAGCACAAAGGAGCCGATGACCGGGCCTTGAGGTATTACGCCAAGGCTAGTCGCATGGGCGGCATGGAAGGCATACATCTCATGCCTTCGGAGCTTTATTATGCACATGCGCTGATCCTCGTCCACCGGCTGGATGAGGCCGAAAAGATACTGGCCGGCCTAAAAGCTCAGCTGCCCACCCGGACGTATTCGGCCTACGGATATTACTATTATAAGCACTACGCCGAGCTGCTGAAAGCAAAAGGCGATCATGCCGGTTATGGAAAAGCGTTGGAGATGTTCTACGGCATAAAGGACAGTCTCGCCAACCTGAATCACTACCGGGCGATTCAGGAGATCGAAGCCAAGGTCCGGTTGCGCGACAAGGAACAGCAGATAGTACGGCTACGGGAGGAGAGCGAGGCGCAGATCCGCAAACGACGTCGCGACCTGCTTTTTTTCGCCGTCTTTGCAGGGCTGGGCGTCATACTGGTGCTGCTGCTGTTGGGCTATGTCCGTAACATGCTGCTGCGAAAAGGCCAGACCGAGCAGATCGCCAGGCAGACCCAGGCCTTGCAGGAGAACCGGATCCGGGAAATGGAAAAGCAGCATCGCATCGATGTGATGCAGGGCGCCATCGATGCCGAAGAACGGGAGCGCCGTAAGATCGCCGACCAATTGCACGATGAGGTAGGAGGAATGCTTTCGCTGGCGACCCTCAACCTCAGCTCCGCACTGGAGAAAGGCAGGGACGATCCTCGATCGGAGGAAAAGCTCAATAAGACACAGGAGGTATTATTCAGTGTGTCGACGACGATCCGCGAGCTGAGCCACCGCCTGACCCCGCTGGCGATTGAAAAGCGTGGATTTAAAAAAGCGGTGGAGGATATGGTGGACACGATCAACCTCAGTCAAAAGCTGTCCGTTCAGGCGATTATCATCGGCTTTGATGACGATGACCGGTACAAGGCTTCTTTTTACAATGACCTCTACTGTATGCTGCAAGAGTTGCTCCACAACATCCTGAAGCATGCCGGTGCAAAAACGGCTGTGCTGGAACTGATCGAGCATGACGGCGCCATATCGATCATGGTCGAAGACGACGGGGTCGGCATATCCGAAGATAAGGCGACGAAGGGCAAAGGATTGGAAACGGTACGCTCGAAAATAGCGTATCTTAATGGCCGGGTCGAGATCGCGCGGAAAAGAGAAAGAGGAACCCTGGTCGTCATCGAAGTGCCGGCACAGGAAAATGTCAAATCGTAAACTTGCTAGGATGCCCTGGAGGATCATTGTTGCAGATGACCATCCGCTTTTAGTCGATGGGCTTAAGAGGATGCTGGAGGAAATGAAGGACGTGCAGGTACTGGAGACGGTGAGCAATGGCCGCCAATTGCTGGCGCGGCTCAGAGAACAGGCTGTGGATATGGTGCTGCTGGATCTGCACATGCCGCAGATGGATGGGCTGGAGACCTTGAAGATGCTGCAGAAGGATTTTCCCAGCTTGAAAATACTCGTCTTCACCAATTACAGTCAACCGAAATTCCACAGCGAAGCCCGCAACCTCGGCGCCCGTGGCTTCCTGCTAAAGAGCACCACGGCCCAGACGCTCAAGGAGGCCGTGCTCACTGTCTTTGAGGGCGGCACCTGGTTCCAGGAGGCCGGATCCCCCCCTGCCACGGAAGACACCGCCTTTACCGACGATTTCATGCGAAAATATCAGATCACCCAGCGGGAGGTCGAAATACTGCGAATGATCGCACAGGGCTATACCACCAAAGAGATTTGCGAGCAACTGTATGTCAGCGAGTTCACCATCAATGCCCACCGCCGGAATATCTGCCGCAAGCTGGATATCTACACCCCCGTAGGACTGGTAAATTTTGCCAAAGAGCAAGGCCTCGCATAGGCCGCCTTCAAATTAGTTACTACTAACTATTTCCGCTTAAGTTTTCTTGCCGGACCTTTGAGAGACCTCTACAGGCCACGCCCTCAAAAAACTACCACTTATGATAAAAAAACAACTGATCGGCGCCATGGCGCTGCTGGTGAGTATGCATTTCGTATCCTGTTCAACGGAGATGGAGGCTTCCTTCGATATTGCAAAAGAAAAGGAAGGAGGCCAGTCGGCCTATGGCACTTCGGCCGATATTGGGACCAATGTCGCTCTCGGATGGTATCTCCCGCTTACGCCGGGAGCAATGCGAAATTCCAGCTCTTCAGACGGGCCTTTATTCGTAAAAGAAGATTCGGCCTGGAATCCCCTGCCTATGTACTATGTCGACCGATCGGCTGCAGGAGGAAATTTCGGTATTGCCCCGATGGTCGGTTTCATTCAAAAGGGCGCCAAGGCATTCGGAGCGTCTTCGCGTGAAAATTATCTCGAAGGTGCAGTCGACCTGCAATATCACTATGGGCTTTCTGATGGCGGCGCCGTATATGGCGGACTGGGTCCGTTCATCGCCTACGGCCTCGGCGGCAAGACAGGCGGCGGAGCCAATAGCGAATCTACCTTCGGCGGCACGGACGGCATCAAGCGCTTCGACTTCGGCCTCAACCTCAGGGGCGGTTACCAGTTTGCCAGTAGCCTGCAATTCGAGCTGGGCTATGACCTGGGTCTCATCGACAGGTCACCTACCCCGGACGACTATACGACAAAAAGCCGCAATTTTTCCATTTCGGTCGGTTATTCCGTCGACAAGATCATCCATACGATAAAAGGAAAATGAAAGATCAGACAAGATCAAATTTGTGTAGATTGGCATCCAAATTGGCGGCAAAACGCATTAACCTCAATATCCCGGAAATGGCCTTCTCCGTATCCCTCCGGGAAATTAAAAATCAGGCTATCGTGATACCGATATATTTACGGTTTATCAAATCGTAAGTATATGCAAAAAAAAATCATTACAAGCAAAGCGAAGCGTCGAGGAGATGCAATATCTATGGGCCACATGTTTCAGAGGGCCTGTCGGACCGGGAACATGAGTTCCGCTTCAACCTCATTTAAGGCCGGCTGGCCGAAACGCTGATCCAGGAATTATTCCCGAGTCTGAATTACAATGTATTTCGGTACGGTATGGAGCATACCGTACCGGCGATCATGGAACTGTTGAGGGGCGTTCGTACCGACGTCGCGGACGACATGCGACGCATGCCGGATTTGGGCATACAGCACCCAAAGTCAAAAGCGGCTCATTGCATAGCGGTTAAATTCCGGGCAGACGGTTGCCTCAGCGCCGCGGAACTGAAGGACGGCCATTCGATCACAACCGACTGCCGGAATTACCTGGGAAACCCAAAGGAGTTCGAACTGAACAGACAGATAATCAGCAACTTATGCGAATTCGCTGTGCGGTTTTCTGAGAACGTCCGATCAGTACCGGTCCCGGCTGCGACCAAATCCGCCACCGCCCCGGCGATCATTGCCACCGCGGAAACCGCCACCGCCACCGCCCGGCCTGTCTTCTGCAATTTTGACCGTGAGCGTCCTGCCTTCATAACTGCTGCCATTTAAAGCCTTTATCGCCGCTTCGCCTTCCGTATCGGCCGCAAATTCGACGAAGCCGAAACCCCGGCTTTTGCCGGTTTCCCGGTCCGTAATGATTTTCGCGGAACCTACGGTCCCGTAACCTTCGAACATCTGCTGCAAGTCGCTGTCACCGACACTCCAGGGAAGCCCCCCGACAAATAGTTTCATGTTGATTTTTCGTGAAGATACAATTTGGGCCGTTTTATTTGGCGTTTTTAGGAAAAAAACAATTTGTTGTGCTCGATTATTCTTTTACTCCGCGATTTTTTTGAACGCCAAGTAGGAGTAGACTACCGGTACAAGGACAAGAATGGCGATCCCCGCCGCGAATATACCTTTCGTCCAGTTGCCGGGCGCAAGCATGCAAGCAAGCGCCAGGATCAAGCCGCCTCCAAGCCAAAGGCGACCGCCCAATTGGTGGGTCTTTTTCCAAACCGTCTCGTTTTCCAGCGTCCAGGGTGTCCTGATTCCCACGAAATAGTTCGGCTTCAAATTGTTAAAAAGGTTGCCCAGATACGCCATCAGCAAGGCGATAGCCGCATATAAGTAATGCGTATTCAGGTTCAGGTGGCCCCGGACGGTTCCGTAAATCACGAAAACGGACAGGGCGGCCATAAACGTGATGACCGCGTAACTGATCTGGGTAAGTACCCGGCGGGAATATTTTATCTTTTTCTTCGGGTCGATCTCGGGTAGAAAACGGATGAGAAAGTACACGCCCACGCTCACCACCTGCAAAAGTACCATATACCATAAGAATGCGGAGCGTGCCCCGAACCGGTCCGGTTGTCCGCCTGAATTGAAATGCAGGGGGACTTGTTCGGGCAAAGACGAGTAGATCACCGCCAGGTAGATCGCCGGGATGGCCCAAATCAGGAAGAAGATCCCGTCGATGAGCGTGAATCGTTTGGTAGGCATGGCGCTTTGGTTTGCGTTAGCGTTTTCGCGTGAACTGCAGCATCCATTTCAGGAGGTCTTCCATCACACTTGTGTTGATCGAATACCAGACAAACTGCCCTTCCTTCTGCGAATCTACGAGGCCTGCTTTTCGGAGCAGGTCGAGGTGGTGCGAGATGCTGGGCCAGGTCATCTGGAAGCACTCCGCAATTTCCCCCGCGTTCATATCCCTTTCCCGGAGCATCTCCAGGATTTGCCGGCGAGTAGGGTCGTTAAGCGCTTTGAATACCTGGTTCACGCATTATTTAGACAAATGTCTAAATACTTTCTGAATTTTCCAAATTGCGGATGCGATATTCTGCCGGCGTGCTTCTTTTATTCACGACGACGAAGCTCCCGCGCTACATGCAAAGTGGAAAATAATTTACCAGTATCGGAAAATTTTGATAAAAGTGCTAAAGGATGCATGCCCGTACTTTGGGCGGGCGAAAACCAAACGCGGAGTTGCAATACTCGCCTGGTCTTTTATTCACTCATAATTTCAATTAGTATGTTGAAATCAAAACGATTGCTTTGTCATTGTCTGTTTATTGTGTCATTGCTGCTCTGCACCGGGCCGGTGTTTGCGCAGGGACGGGTCATTAAGGGAAAAATAATCGATGCCGGGACGGGTCTTCCTCTAAATGGGGTTACGGTCATGGCAAAGGCCACTAAGGCGGCGACCACGACCGATGCGAACGGAAATTTCCAACTTACGGTGGCGGGCAATTCCGGGATCCTTGTATTTTCTTATGTTGGGTACGAGAATTTGGAAGTACCTGTCGGCGCTAAAACGTTCATATCGCTGGCCATGGCATCCTCGGCCAAAAAGCTTTCCGACGTCGTGGTGGTCGGCTACGGTTCAGTGAGGAAATCCGACGTCACGGGCGCCCTGGCCTCGGTCAAAGGAGACGAGCTCATGAAGACAAATCCCGTGAATTTACAGCAGGGCTTACAGGGCAGGGTGGCAGGAGTCCAGGTCTTGCAGAATGACGGTGCGCCCGGCGCCGGCATCAGCATCCAAATCAGGGGAGCCAATTCCTTTTTGGGCGGGACGGAACCCTTATATGTAGTAGATGGAATACCCTTTAATGCCGACAATAGCTCGGCTACTCCTAATTCACTGGAGCCGAACGAAGTGCAAACGATCAACGCCCTTTCATTTTTGAACCCTTCCGATATCGAATCCGTCGAAGTGTTGAAAGACGCGTCGGCGACCGCCATTTATGGGTCAAGGGGAGCGAACGGGGTCGTGCTTATTACGACAAAGAAAGGGAAGAGGGGAAAGGATAAGATAGAGGTCAATGCGGTCAATACCCTTTCGCAGGTGACCCATCAGATCCATGTGCTGAACGCGGAGACCTACGCGAATTATGAGAATGAAGCTTTTATTAACGCAGATATATATGCGGGAACCAATTACCAGGCGACGGGGCAATTGCCTTATACGGGAACCGTCGATCCGGTCACGGGGATATATAAGCCGGCGCCTTCCGAGTTCAGGAACAAAAGCACGAACTGGCAGGATGTCGTGTTCAGAAAAGCAATCTCCACCGACTTGAATCTATCCTTTTCCGGCGGCAACGAGAACGGAACGCATATGCTCAGCTTTGATTATTTGAACCAGGAAGGGACCATGGTCAATTCCGGTTACAAGCGGGGCATTGTCAGAATGAATTTAACCCGCCATGTGAAGAGCTGGCTCACCATCGGTACGAATACATCCATGACGCGCTCCTTCAACAACCAATTGAAGACAGGCAGCACCGATCTGTTCGGGCAGGCGGGGGTCATCCGGTCCGCCCTGACTTATGCGCCCGTATACGGGCTGAACGACCTGAAGATCCGGCGGCTCACGGATCCGTATACGTATACCAAGGATGTACAGAACAATATTGGATCCAACAGCCTGTTTTCCTCCAATTACCTGGAGATCACCCTGGCCAGGGGCCTTAAGATAAGACAAAACGTCGGCCTGAGCTTCCTCACTAACCAAAGGAACCAATATTATCCCGTCACGACCTTCGAAGGTAGCAACGCGCATGGCGAAGCGGAGGTCTCCGATAATTCTTCCTATAGCGTTGTCTCCGAAACCATCCTTTCTTATGACCGGAAGATCGGGAAACACGACTTTTCATTTATGGGCGCGAGCACCTACGAAAATACCCTGTATGACTATAAAGCGATGGGCGCAAGCAATTTCGAGAACGATCTGTTGACCAGTTATAATCTGTCGGCGGGCAGCGTCTATGCCGCCCCGGTCAATGGGAGAACGCAGTATACCCTGAATTCATTCCTTGGACGGCTCAACTATAATTATGATGATAAATACCTGGCCACGGTATCCTACCGGGCGGACGGCTCCTCGAAATTTGCGGCGGACAACAAATGGGCAGGTTTCCCATCCTTCGCGCTGGCCTGGAAGGTGAACAAGGAAGATTTCCTAAGTCATTCACACAGTATCAGCGATCTGAAATTGCGGTTCAGTTATGGACAAACGGGCAACCAGGCCATTCCTCCCTACGCCTCCTTGTCCAAATACACGCCGGTCCCCTTTATCTTCAACAGCGATCTTTATAACGGGTATGCCGTTGCACAACCGGGCAATAATGGCCTTAAATGGGAAACGACGGCACAATTCAACCTGGGTGTGGACCTCTCGATCCGCAATATATTCTCATTCACGATCGATCTGTACAGGAAGCGGACAAGCGATCTCCTTCAGAACGTGATCCTGCCCGGTAGCACGGGATATGCTTCCCAGTTGCAGAACCTGGGGTCGGTGGAGAACAGGGGCGTGGAAATAAGCGCCAACGCGAACATTCTCAACAATGCCTTCAGGTGGAGGGCGACCGCAACCTTTGCACTCAACCGTAATAAGATCCTTTCTCTGGGCGGCAAGCAACGCCAGTTTGGCGCGAATATTACCCTGAACGATGCACCCTTTATTCAACAGGTGGGCTCCCCCATCGGGTTATTGTATGGATATGTGGAAAACGGATTTTACAACTCGGAGGCAGAAGTACAGGCGGACCCCCAATACGCCGGTTCGCCCGAAAACGTGATAAAGAAAATGGTAGGCGAGATCCGGTATAAAGACCTTGACAAGGTGCCGGGGATTACGGATGCAGACCGCACGGTCATCGGTAATGTGAACCCAAAATTCACGTATGGATTCACCAACAACTTTTCCTACAATAATTTTGACCTGAGCATATTCATCATGGGCTCCTATGGGAATGATATCGTCAATCTGAACACCTATTATATGAGCAATCTGGGTTTCCCCGATTACGGAAATATCACCCAGGCCCTGTACGATGGACGATGGACGCCGCAGAACGCCGCCCATGCCGTCAACCCCAAGGCGATCGCGACGACCGACCGTTCCTTTAAATTTTCGCGCCGTTTTATTGAAAACGGTTCTTATATCAGGTTGAAGAACGTCAACCTGGGGTATGAGCTGCCTGTCCATGACAGCAAATATGTCAACAGCCTCCGGTTTTTTGTATCGGCCGATAACCTGCTCACGATCACAAAATACACCGGTTTCGATCCTGACGTTAACGGGTATGGCCAGGATCCATCCCTTCGCGGCGTCGACCTGGGTGGATACCCTGTTGCAAGATCGTTCAACCTCGGAGTGAAATGCATCTTTTAGCACAGGCTAATAAAAATCAGATTGCTTTAACCGTAAAGAATTCAAGATGAGAATAAAAACAATTTTAACGGGAGTTCTTTTTGCCGGCTTGTCGGGTATGCTTTTTAGTTGTAAAAAGACGTTGGACGAAAAGCCCTATGGGTTCTATAGCGAAAATCAGATCCTGCAAACCGCCGATGACGCCAGGAATTTGTTATTGGGTGCCTATAACCCCTTGTCGAATGATTATAATATGCTGCGACTTCCGTACTGGATCGCGGTCGACCTGGATAATGACCATATCACCGGCCCGTCCTGGCTGTTTGGTAATACGGGTTCCGGGGATTATGTCGATTTTTGGGGAATGAACAATATCTGGCTGGGACACTACGAGATCATCGGGCGGTGCAACGAAGTGCTGGCCAAGGTTCCACCCTTGAATATCGATCCGGTGGTGAAGAACAATATCCTTGGCGAGGCGAGGGCATTGAGGGCATGGGCCTATTTTAGTTTGGTCAGGATGTATGGCGCGGTGCCCATCAAGACCAAGACCCTGGAAACGGATGCTTCATCCAGCGCGCCGCGGGCGCCCATCAGCGATGTGTATAGTTTTATCATCCAGGACCTGGTACAGGCCGATACCCTGTTGTTGCCAAAAGACGATCCAAAGGGCGGGGGACCGGGACGTATCAACAAGGCCGCCGCGCAAACCTTGCTGGCCAAGGTGTATCTGACGATGGCATCCGGCGCGCAGAAAGGCGCCACGCTGACGGTCCGGGGTGGAAAAGACAACGGATACTACACCTACACGCAAAACGGCGTGGCCGGGTATGAGGGATTCAATGTCGATAGTTGTTTCACCCAAGCGAGGAATATAACCGCTGCTATCATCGACGGTTCGGGCGGCGGCGGCCAGTTTAGCCTGGTTCCGAATTTCAAGGACGTTTTTACCAAGGCGCAGATAGACGGGCCGGAAGCTATCTGGTATCTCGAATTCAAGGACGGGACAAGTACGGTCAACCCTTTGAACATGTATTATTCCCCCACCAGTGTCAAACGGGGGTACGGCGGATGGGCCTGGCTGACGGACAATTTCTATAATTCCTATGACTCGGGGGACGACCGCATCGTTACGGGCGTGTACCACCAGTTCTACAGCGATATCTCCAATCCGGCCATGCCGTTCCTGTATCCCCAGCGTGATTCGGCCACTTATGCCTATTCCGCGCCCGTGACCTACCCGGACGGAACGGTTAAGAGTGTCCAGGCAAAGGTCCTGCACCGGGCCTTCATCAAAAAGTATTCGGATGTCACCAGCCCGGATCTCGAAAACAGCGATGCAACCATTTATATGTTCCGTTTTGCCGACGTCCTGCTGATGTTCGCCGAGGCGGAAAATGAAGTGAACGGGCCGACTGCCGCGGCCTATCAGGCATTGAATCAGGTAAGGGAACGCAGTCATGCCAGCGACGCGCCGGCAGGAATGAGCAAAGATGACTTCAGGTCTTTTGTGTTCGAAGAACGGGACCGGGAACTCGCACAGGAATGTAACCGCCGGTTTGATTTGATCAGGCGGGGAGTGTACCTTCAGGTAATGAACCAGATCGGGGTGGACCAGGAAAATATACTGAAGAGCCGGCAGGAAAAGCATCTGTTATATCCATTGCCTCAGTCCGAATTGGATGCCAACAGCCAGATCACGCAAAATAATCCAGGATGGTAAAATATCCTTTTTTGATGGGCTTTGCGGCGGCGTTGCTCACCATT
>DATNBP010000061.1:0-23283 GCA_035572015.1 Puia sp.
GGTGAGGATCTCGATCACGGCGTCATTGGCGACATAGTCTTTATCGGAATATGCCGGTGTGTGATACCCAAGACCGATATAGGGGATGTCCCCGTTCCGCCGCAGTTCGACATACCGCTCCCCGTCCTGGGGCGGCTCCACGGTGTAAGGCGGTGTCAGGACCCGAGCGGGTCTCGGGATCTTTCCGAAATAAGTTCCGGTCAGCGCCAGCGCCTTTTTTTCGTCGAACTTACCGCCGATCACCAGCGTCGCATTGTCCGGTTGGTAGTATTTGCGATAGAAGGCGGCCAGGGCCCCGATCGGCACCCGCTCGATGTCTTCCTTACTCCCGATCGTTGACTTCCCGTAGTTGTGCCACAGGTACATCGTCGACAACACCCGCTCCATGAGTATCCTGTTCGGCTCGTTCTCCCCGGACTCAAACTCATTCCTTACGACCGTGAACTCCTTCTGCAGGTCTTCCTTCCGCATCAGCGAGTTTACCATCCGGTCGGACTCCATATCCAACGCCCAGTTGAGATTGCTGTCGCTGGCTGGCAGCACCTCGTAATAATTCGTCCGGTCGTAAAAAGTCGTCCCGTTGGCAATCGCCCCCTTGTTGGCGATCGTTTGTTTGATACTGCTGAATTTCTTCGAAGGCCGGAACAGCATATGCTCCAGCAGATGCGCCATTCCCGTTTCCCCATAGCCTTCGTGCCGCGATCCGACGTGATAGACGATATTGACGACCACATTTGTTTGGGCCGGGTCCGGCACCAGCAGGATCTGCAGGCCGTTCGGCAGCCGGTATTCTTTTACTCCTTCGACGGAAGTCACAAATTCCGGTTGTTGCGCGCGCGACGTCGCGGCCAGGGCGACAAGGAAGCAGGTAATGGCTAGTGTTTTCATGAAGCTTTTGTTTAGAACCTAAAATAACACTAATCCGCCAAAACCCGTTTCCGCTGTTCAAAATGCCAAAGCGGCCTTCGGCCGCCGAAGCTTCAGCCAAAGCGGCCCTCGGCCGCCGAAGCTTCAGCGAAGGCGGCCGCCAAATCCGCCGATCCCCTCATTCCTCGGATCATGCTTCATCTTCAACTCATATTCATGCGGCGGCTCCATCCCCGCCAGGTTCCTGACAAAATAATCCCACCGTCTCCGCATCATGTAGGGCGAGAACTGCCCGTACCCATGCGGGCTGTTGGGAAACACGACCAGGTCATAATCCTTATTGGCCTTTTCGAGCGCATCTATCACCAGCAGCGTGTTGGACGGCGGCACGTTGTCGTCCAGCAACCCGTGGGCCAGCATGAGCTTGCCCTTCAGGTTCTTGGCATAGTTCTCGTTGGCCTGCGCACCATAATCCGAATTGGCGACGAGACCGTCATACCGCTCGCCCCAGTCGTCTTCGTAGTTGCGGTTGTCATGATTGCCGGATTCCGAGATGCCGACCTTGAAGAAGTCCGGGTAGCGGAACATCGCGCCGGCCGTTGCAAACCCTCCGCCGGAGTGCCCCCAGATCCCCACACGGCTCGTATCGATATAGGAAAACCGCTGCGAAAGTTGCCTGATCCCGGCGATCTGGTCGGGGAGGGTATTTTCCGCCATGTTCCCGTAACTCATGTCATGGAAGCTCTTCGACCGGTACGGGTTGCTCGTCCCCTCGATCTCCACGACGACAAAACCCAATTCCGCCAGGGCCTGGTTGTCTCCCCGCGAAGCCGCAAAGCTCCAGCTGCCTACGCTCCCACCCTGCGGTCCCGGGTAGATGTAGTCGATAATGGGATATTTGCGGTTGGGGTCCAGCTTCTCCGGCGTGAACAGCAAACCGTAGATATCCGTTACGCCATCATGCGCCTTTACCGAAAAGGGCATCGGCGGCTTCCAGCCGGTAGCCAGCAGCCGGGATAGATCCGTCTTCTCCAACGCCACCACCACTTTTCCCTGCAGGTTCCGGAGCACGCTTACCGGCGCCACGTCCGGCTTGGACCAGGTGTCGATGAAATAGTCTTCGGACGGTGAGAAGGTGATGACGTGGTTGCCCGCCTCGGGTGTGAGGCACTCCAGGTGCCCGCCGTCGAACCCGACCTTGTACAATTGATTGAAATAGGGGTTCTCCTGTTCGCGTCCGGCAGCGGTGAAATAGAGCACACGCTTTTTTTCATCGACCTTGTACAGGCGGCTCACGACCCAGTCTCCTTTGGTGATCTGGTTCTTCACCTTGCCCGTCGCGGCATCGTACAGGTAGAGATGACCCCAGTTATCCCGCTCGGAATACCAGATGATCTCGTGCGATTGAGGGAGGTAGCGCCAGTCGATCGCCGACCGGCCCGACTCATATTGAGTGGGGACCTTTTCTTCAAAGACTTCCCGCACGGCGCCTGTAGCCGCGTCGGCAATCCTGAATTTTTCATCCTTGTGATCCCTGCTCGTCGATACAAAAGCCAGTTGGGAACCGTCCGGACTCCAATCCACGTCGTCAAAGTTTCCACCGCTGGAAATATCGTCGCTCAGCGTTCCGCGATGGGGGTCGGGCGGGACCTGCAGCCGGATGACCCTGGGATTGTCCACGTCGACGATCACCCGCTGGATCATCGGGATCACGGGGTCGCCCGGAAGCGGATATTTCCATTCATGCAGCACGGGATGCCCCACATTTGTCGTCCATAAATACATTTCGCCCACATTGCGCTGGTCGTCCTGGAAAGTCGCGATCTTTTTGGAATCCGGCGACCAGGCCAGGATCGCGCGGTCGCTGTGACGCCAGCCCGCATTGTCGGTCGCGTACCCGAAATCCTTGACGCCATCGGTGGTCAGCTGCGTTTCCCTGCCGGTCGGGACGTCCCTGACCCATAGATTGTAGTCCCGGATAAATGCCGCTTTTTTCCCGTCCGGTGAACGTTCCTCAGGCACACGGGCGCCGCCGCCCGTATCCTCGCCATTGCGGCCGCTCATGGCCCTGGCCGTATCCGGCGCAACCGCATAGCTCGCCAGGTCGCACATCCAGTTCTTGCCCCCGGACCTGAACCGGAGCACTTTCCCGTCATCGGAAAAACTGATCTGCCCGAAAGGTAACCGGTCGGCCGTTACCTGCTGCCCGGTCGCGGAAGACAAAGCCGCGGCGAGCTTCGCCTGATCGAATGCCGCGCCGCGCGTTCCCTTTGCCGGATTCACCAGGATGAATTCGCTGCCGGCCGGCGTGAGGACCCGGTACCAGAACCTGTCGCCCGGCATCCAGTTGGGCCGCGCCGGGCTGTGATCGATATACGGTTCGGTCCCGTAGCTCAATAAAGTTTCCGCATGTGCATAATCGTTACCGGTCAGGGCCTGGCGCGCGCCGTTCCCTTGCTGCGCCCGGGTTGTGACTGCCCACGAAAGCGCAACGAATAGAAATAATAATTTATTCATATCTGAGTCGTAAAGTGAGGGACCAATGTACTGAAAATGCGCGGTAAAATCGCGCCGCTCCCGATTCGCGAATTTACCCCACTCGGTTACCCGCCCCTTCGCGGCCGGCTTTTACAAACAACACTGCCATCACCGCGCCCGCCAATGCTAGTCCCGCGCAGACCCGCAGAATGCTCGCGCAGACCCTGACAAATTCCTCGCGGTACATCTCCTGCACCTGTGCCGCCATCCCGCCGCCATCGCCTTCGCGCCCCATCCCCCCGCGATCGGTCAATTCCGCCGGCGCCCTGGCATCGCCCAGTTTATCCGCCTGCGCCACGATCTCGGTCTTCATCCTGCCGTCGAGCGCCATCCTGTCGACCCGTTGGCGCACGAGACCCGCGAAAAGGACCACCGCCAGTGCCCCAAACACTGCGTTAGCGAACACCCCCGCCACCCGCGACAACGCATTGTTCACCCCTGACGCAACACCCGAAAACTGCCGCCCCACCGTCCCCATCACCGTTGCCGTCAGCGGCACCACGGTGGTTGATATCCCGAGACCGAACAGGAACATTCCCGGAAAAATATGCGTCCAGTATCCGGAAAAACCCCGGAACCTTCCCGAAAAAGAGAGCGCCAGCATCCCCAACCCCGCCAGGAGCGGCCCCGCGATCAGCATCAGCCGCGGGCCATAGTTGTCGCTGAGCCGGCCCGCAACCCGGGACAACAAGATCATCAGGATCGTGAAGGGGAGAAAGCTTATCCCCGCTTCCAGCTGCGAGAACCCCTGCGCCTGCACGAGGTCGAGCGAGAGGAACAACATCGACGCACCCAGCCCCGCATAGAGGAAAAAGGTCAACGCATTGACGCCGCTGAAGACCGGATTGCGGAACAACGACAACGGCATCATCGGGTCCTTGCGCGTGGCTTCGGTCCGGATGAAGACGAACATCATCACAACCCCGGCCCCCAAAGCCGCCGCGACGCTCCAGTGCGTCCATCCCACCAACGGGATCCGCAGGCAACCCAGCGTGAGCAACGCAAGACCGCATGCAACCGCCACGGCGCCCGGCCAATCCAGCGAATCCGATCCTTTCGCTCCGCGGCTTTCCGGCACCTGTCGCCACAGGAAGAGCAGCGCCGCCGTCCCCAGCGGAATATTGATGAAAAAGATGGCGCGCCACCATCCCGCATCGGCCAGTGCCCCGCCCAGGATCGGCCCGCCGATGGTAACCATGGTCGTTAAAGAAGACCAGGAGCCGATGGCCTTGCCCCTTTCCCGTTCATCGATCAGCGCGGAAATCAGCGACAGGCTACCCGGATCATCAGCGCGCCGCCCGTACCCTGCAGGATGCGGCAAACGACCAGCATCAGGGTCGAAACCGAGCAGCCACAGGCCGCGGAACCGATCATAAAAATGACGATCCCGGCCATATAGACCTTTTTTCGCCCTAACCGGTCTCCCAAAACCCCGCCGATCAGGGTCAGCGCCGCAAGCATGAGCAGGTAGGCATTCAGCACCCAAAAAAGCCCCGCACCGTCCGCTCCCAGTGCGCGCTGCAGGGAAGGCAACACGACGTTCAGCGCCGTGGCATCGATAAACGCCATCGACGAGGCGAGCACAGCAGCGACCATGACATACCGGCCGGTTGGGCTGTTCAATGGAAAAAACTTATCGGCGGCCTTATCCATACATAATATTAATTCAATATTTAAGTTAGTATACCAGCGAACTGACCCCTAAAAACGCGTGAAAAATCAACCGAACCCCACCCCTGTGCCCTCACCCCGGCGCAGATTCTGGCAGCTCAACACCTTCATCTTGCTGGCGATCTGCTGCAATGGGATCAATTTACTGTACGACCTGGCCGACGGGATGAAGTACAGCTCGATCATCGAGCTGGCGGGCATCGCCATCCTTGGTCTGTTCATGGTGTTTCATCGCTTTGGGTTGCTCTCCTGGCC
Organism: Puia sp.; assembly: GCA_035572015.1. GTDB lineage: Bacteria > Bacteroidota > Bacteroidia > Chitinophagales > Chitinophagaceae > Puia. The sequence goes on from DATNBP010000061.1 coordinate 5,332, forward strand.
TAAAGTACTCAGCATCATTGGTACCAATATCCAATCTTTCCTGCTTTGCTACGTGCAGGGGACCAGCCAGGCCTCCTATCTCTATCTTTTTCCATTTGCGATGGCCATGATCTTCTTTTTACGGGTCCGGAAGTTGACGATCGGCGTCGTCCTGTCGCTTGGCGGCACTTTCCTGGTACTTTCCGCCATCGTGCTGTTCCTCCCCTTCCGGTCGGACATCGACCGGGTCACCGACCTCGTGAACAACCGCCATCTCGCCGTCAATATCATCGTGAACTTCCTGCTGATGATCCTCTTTTTCTATTTCATCCTGCAGTTGCTGGACATCAAGGAACAAAAGACGAAGATCGCCGCCACCGCCAAAGCCCGTTTCATGAGCAATATGAGCCACGAGCTGCGGACGCCGCTCAATGCCATTATCGGTACGACCCATTTGCTGATGCAGGAGCACGAGGCATTGCAGGACCACGACCATTTCAAGATACTGAAAAACTCGTCCGAGCACATGCTGCAACTGGTCAACGCCGTGCTCGATTTCAGCAAGCTCGATGAAGGCAAGCTCGAATTTGTGCGCGACCCGTTTGACCTTCCGCACCTCCTGCACCAGATTGGCGACTCGTTTAACGCGGTCACCCGGCAAAAGGGCATCCGCCTCGTTCTGGATATCGACAATGTCCCGGACCGGAAAAAAGTCATCGGCGACGAAATGCGGCTTCGCCAGATCATCCTCAACCTGCTGTCCAATGCCGTCAAGTTCACCGAGTCGGGGACGGTCACCCTCAGGACAAAAGTACACGACTGCTCGGACACGGCGGCCGACATCAATTTCGCCGTCAGCGACACGGGCATCGGTATCCCGCCGGACAAGCTTCACCTGATCTTCGAAAGCTTCACCCAGGTGGACGCCGAAACGACGCGAAAGTACGGCGGCTCCGGCCTCGGTCTGAGCATCTGCCGCGAGCTCGTACGAAATATGGGCGGCCAGCTCGGGGTGACCAGCGAGCCAGGGAAAGGCAGCACTTTTCATTTTACGCTCCGGATGAACCTCCAGACCCAGGTCGCCATCGTTCCCAAGGAACGGTTGCGGGGCCTCAAAGAGCTGACGGGTGTCAATATCCTGCTGGTCGAGGACAATGCGGTCAACCTGAATATAGCCCGCCGCTTTCTCCATAGCTGGGGCGCCATTATCCAGCCCGCCGAGAACGGCCAGGTCGCCTGGGATCTGTTCCGCAGCCGTTCATTCGACCTTTTGCTCGTCGACCTCGAAATGCCCCTGATGGATGGCAAGGCCCTGATCAGCAAGGTTCGCGCCGTCGATAAGGACATCCCCGCCATCGCCTTCACTGCCGCCGTATATGAGAACATGTACCAGGACCTCCAGGACCATGGCTTCAATGGATTCCTCCACAAACCCTTCCGGCCCGACGAGATGCACCGGAAAATATTGCAACACCTCACCAATTTTTAGGCGATCCCGGACGTTGTTTGCCTGTAAATCATTCGCCATGCGCCGCCACGTCCCTGCCGCCATCTTCGCTTCCCTCGTCCTGTTCCCCTTCTGCGCCAAAACATCCAAAACGCCCGTTCCTCCTCCCTTCACCCTCACCGCCACGCTCAACGGGACGCCCGCCACTTTCAACGCCGTCATCACCGTGGACAGCGCCAGCACGCCGGGCACGGTATACATCGTCGGAAACAGCGATTCCGCCAACCTGACCCCGCTCCTCGAAGTTTCTCTCACGAGCAACCGCCCGCTCGCCGCCGGCACCTATTCATTTCCCGATACGAGCGGCGGAAATTCCGGCACCCTGGGATATACCGCCTGGAGAGGCGGGACCGCCGTGCAGTACCCGAGGGTCACCGATACCATTGTCCTTACCACCGTCAACGCAAACTGGCTGTCCGGCACCTTCCAGGGGACTTGCGCATACAGCCCCGACTCCGTCGTCACGATTACCAATGGCAAGTTCACGGTCGGTTGGAACCAGCGCTGATCCCTCGCCGGCCCGGGCACAATTTTTTCGTATTTTCCCGTATTGAAGAACAGACCTACTTTACCCTCTTCCCGTTGGTGGCGATTGATCCCGATCGTCTTCATCACCTATAGCCTGGCATACCTCGATCGCGCCAACTTCGGCTTCGCCATGGCCGGCGGAATGCAAAAAGACCTTGGCATCAGCGCCAACCAGTCTTCCCTCCTCAGCGCCCTGTTCTTTTTGGGTTATTTCTTTTTCCAGATCCCCGGCGTCTATGCCGCTGTGAAAAGCGCGCGGCTGTTGATCTTTTGGTCGCTCATCCTTTGGGGCGCGCTGGCCGCGGCAACCGGGATCGTCAAAAATGTGCATTGGCTGATGGTCACCCGCTTCCTGCTCGGGGTGATCGAAGGCGCCGTCTTCCCCTCGATGCTTATCCTGCTCAGCCGCTGGTTCGTGCGGTCGGAGCGATCCCGCGCCAATTCCCTCCTCATCTTCGGCAATCCGGTGACCATTCTGTGGATGTCGATCACCTCGGGGTACCTGGTCAGTTCGCTCGGTTGGCGGTGGATGTTCATCCTGGAAGGCATCCCGGCCATGGCCTGGGCGTTCTGTTGGTTCTATCTGGTGGACGACGAACCGCAAAACGCGGTCTGGATGCCTCCCGAAGAATCAGCCGCTTTGCGTTCCGAGCTGGCCCGCGAGCAGCAGGGCATCCCGCCGGTCCGTGACTTTTTTGTCGCCTGCCGGTCGTCGACTGTCTGGTCCCTCTGCCTCCTGTATGCGCTGTGGAGCATCGGTGTATACGGGTTCGTGCTTTGGCTGCCTTCCATCCTCCTTCACGCTCCCGGCGTCAATATGGTGGGCATCGGGTGGCTTTCCGCCGTCCCCTATTTTCTGGCGATCATCGCCATGATGGTCGCTTCCTGGTATTCCGACACGACCGGTAACCGCAAAATCGTCGTTTGGCCCTTTCTTCTGCTGGGTGCCGTCTCGTTCTATTGTTCATGGCTGTTCGGTCCCGGCCATTTTTGGCTGGCCTTTACCCTTCTTTGCCTGGCCGGCCTCGCGATGTATGCGCCGTACGGGCCCTTCTTCGCGCTGATCACCGAAATCCTCCCCGCCAACGTTGCAGGCGGCGCCATTGCGCTCATCAACAGTTTCGGCGCCCTGGGGTCCTTTATCGGTATCTATATCGTCGGCTTGCTCAGTGAAGCCAGCGGCAATTTCGACAGTGCCTATTTCTTCCTGTCTGCGTCCCTGCTCATCGCGGCGATCCTCGCCCTGTTGCTCTACCCGCGCGACGAGCAGCCGTGAGCTGTGCCCGCCCTCACCGCTTGATCATCCTGTCCTTAATGATGCCGCCGATCACTTTCTCCCGCAACGCCTGGCTGATCGTGATCTTCCCCTGACCGACATCCAGGACATTCCCGTCGATCCGGCGCACTTTACTGATGTTCACAATAAAAGACTTATGCACCCTGATGAACTGATCGGCGGGGAGTTGCTCCTCCAACGCCTTGATCGTCACATACACCATCAGCTTCCTCGTCGCCGTATACAGCATGACGTAGTTCAGCATGGCCTCGGCATACAGCAATTCGCTATAGAGCACCTTTTCGATCTGGTTATTCGTTTTGACGAAGAAATGATCGTCCGGCTTCGCCGGGTGTTCGCTCGCCGCGCGTCGCAGCTCTGCCACCTCCCGCGCCTTGTTGCAGGCCTTCAGGAACCGGTCGAAACCGATTGGCTTGACGAGATAGTCGAGGACATCCAGCCCGTAGGATTCCAGTGCATATTCCGCGTACGCCGTGGTGATGATGACGCTCGCGGGGGTCTTCGAACTTTTCAGGAATTCGATGCCGTTGACCTTTGGCATATTGATGTCCAGCAACAGGATATCAACCTCCCGGGCGTTCAGCAACGCCATTGCTTTTACGGGGTTCTCGGCCTGCCCTGCCAGTTCGAGGAAATCGATTTCTTCGATATATTCCTGCAGGACCTTTCGCGCGATGGGCTCGTCGTCGACGATCACACATTTTAGTTTCATGACAGATCGATGGTTAAGTTAGTTTCGTAACAATCATAATCGCTATGCGCTTTCATCTCGTATTTCCGGTTGTATAGCAGCTCCAGCCGCCGGCGGAGGTTGACTATCCCGATCCCGCTGCAGCTTCCCCCATCCGCGATTTGCGGTTCACACGTGTTGAGAAAATGCGCATGGAGGAGCGATCCGCTGGTGAAGATCTCGATACAGATCTTGTTGGGTCTGTCGGGGAAACTGCTGACGAATTTGAAGGCGTTCTCGATCAGAACGACCAGCATCAGCGGCGCAATACTCAACCGCTCCCCGATCTCGCCGACTTTGAAATGGACGATCAGCCGCTCATCTTTCCTGAGCCGCTGAAAAGCCACATAATTTTGGATATACCCGATTTCTTTTTGTAGCCCGACCTTGTCCGCTGTGCAATCATACAACTGGTAGCGCAGGAGTTCCGAAAATTGCAGGAGGATATTCCGCGCGACCTGGTTGTGCTTGTCGATATGCCCGTAGATCGTATTGAGACTATTGAAAAGCGCATGAGGGTTGATCTGCGCCTTCAGATAATCCAGCTCGCTGCGGACCCGGTCCCGCTCCAGCGTCTCCAGTTGCTGCTGTGTCTTCATCCTGTCGATCAGCATCCTTCCGATCGTCACCGCCAGCACCCACAGCGAAATGTTGATAAAAGACCGGAGATAGAGACCGCCATAATCGATCCCGCCGGGCGGAGGGAAGAAGCGTGCGCTGATCACAGACGCCAATGCGGCCCGGGCGCCCGCCGAAATCGTGATGACGAGCAACACGCCCGCGACGAACAGGCCATACCGCTTGCGGTGCAGCAGCCGGGGAACCGCAAGGTTATTGATGGCATAATAGTCGGCCGTAATAAAAAGCAGGTAACAGAATTCGATGGTCATCGTCCGGGTAAGCGAGACCGAATAGCTTCGGAAAAGCAAGACCCACGACAGGTATACGCCGCCCCAGAACAGGATATGATAAGATATCGCGCGGCCCCTGGCCATTTGTTTTTGGCAAAAATATCGGTTATACCCTGCCCGGGAAGTTAATTACACGATACTGCCAATTTCCTTGATCAAAGGTCGGCCGTCAACTCGTGCCCCATGACCGTATACAGGAAATTCTGGAGCTGATGCAGGTACCGGATGGGAACCGAGCCCGGGGTCGGCTGGCGAAGCCTCAGGCCTTCCTCGGTGAAAGTAAAGTCGATATGCGTGCTGCCGATGGACAGGATCCATTCCTCCCTGACAAAATTCCGGAACCCGCATCTTTCCAACAGCCTCGGTGTCAAGGCGATCGGATCGAGTTCGCCATAATCCGCCTCCTTCACCACCTCGATGAACTGGCTGGCGTAGGCCGTTCTGAGCGACCCGCGAACCGCTGCCACTTCCCGGCTGACTTTGATCTGTGTATCATAGATCAATGAGTTGCCGAGCAACTGGTGCACCGTGATGAATTCACCGTCTTTTGTCTGGATCTTGTTACCGAAACGAAGCTCTTTTGCGTGTATCATAGAGTCTATTTTTAATACCCTGAAAAACAATGGATTAAATTTCCGGTAATTCAAGGGATAGACTCCTTAGAGGATCAACTGAACGGCTAAATTAATAGGCGTGCCGGGATTTTGCAATACCCCCTCGCCCCTACTTATCCACAGACTTTTTAGACCCCAATAAAAAGCCCGCCGAAGCTTTGGCTCCGGAGGGCTCATAACGTTTATAATCACGCGGTTTACAACACCTTAATGGCCCCGATCATCCGGTCCGCGTCGCTCTGCTGGAAATTCGTCACCTCTCCTTCGCCGCAGCTGAGCGTATACCATACGCCGGTGTTCTTGACGTCGATCCGTTTGATCGTGTAGTCCCTGAATTTGGCGATGTCACCGGTGTTACCTTTTCTCAATGCAGCCAGGCCAAGCATGAAATACCTCAGCTGCTGCATGTTCCCGAACCTCAATGTCGACATATTTACGACGTTGCTGTATTGCTGATCCCGGAACTCCAGCACATAACAGGTATCGGTTTCCTTGATGATCCGCTGCAACTCCATCGGCCAAACGCCCTCGCGCACTTGCAGAAGGCTCGTGGTGGATGAATTGGTGATCGTGAACTGCGCCTTTCCCAGGAACGGCAAAGCGAATAAAAATAAAAAAATGATCTTTTTCATAGCGGAATTTTTCTTTTCGTGTTACAACCTTAAATAACGCCCGACGGGGCGATTTATTATTTCAAACCGTTGATCGTTTTGCACATGATATCCGCTTCAGGCTGTTGAAAGTCGGTGAGCCCGAATTTGATCCGCAGCATATACCAAATGCCGCCGTCATAACGCTTGTCGGCACGCTTTAAAGTGAAATCCTTGAAATTGGCGATGTCTCCGTTATGTCCTTTTTTCAACACGTCGAGCGCCTGCCCGAAGTAACGCAGTTTACTCAGGTCGTCGAAGACCAGCGTATCCATCACCACCGCACCGGAGACCTGCTGGTCGCGGAATATCAGGGAATACGAGGTGTTGCCGCGATCGATATCCTTTTCCAGGTTGATGGGCCATTCCCCTGTCCGTACATCGGCCAGATTAATGCCGACGGGATCGAGGGACTTCCATGACAACGTGGTAAAGGGGAAAAATAGAAAGCTCAGGCATAGTTTTTTCATAGATATAGAATGCTTGCAGTAAGATATGCAACATAATTTATAAATGCAAAAGCGCTACATTTACCATCGGATTTTTAACATTTACTATGCAACTTTCCGGAAATAAGATCCTGGTTACCGGCGGCGCCACGGGGATCGGACGCGGCCTTACAGAACGGTTCCTGGAGGAGAAAAATACGGTCATCGTTTGCGGCCGCCGCGAACCGGCTTTGCAGGAACTGGCCGGCCACCATCCGGGTCTGATCACGCGCCGCTGCGACCTCGGGGACCGCGACCAGCGCGAAGACCTTTTTGAGTGGATCAAAAAGGAACATCCGGATCTCAACGTTCTCGTGAACAACGCGGGGATCCAAAACTGGATGTCCGTGTCCGACACGGATTTTTTTCAGCGCGCCCGACAGGAGATCGCCATCAACATCGAAGCGCCCTTGCATCTGACCGCACTCTTCCTCGGCCTCCCATCCTTTGCAACGATCCTCAACGTCACGTCAGGCCTTTCCTTCAGTCCCCTCGCCAAAGTGCCCGTCTATTCCGCGACAAAAGCATTCTTTCATTCTTTCACGCTTTCGCTCCGGCATCAACTGGCTGCGAAAGGCATCGAGGTGATCGAGATCATCCCGCCCGCGCTCAATACGGACCTTGGGGGCATCGGCATCCACGACGCCCACCCGCCGGTGAGCGACTTCATCGCCGCGATCTTCCAACAATTGAAAGAAGGGAGGAACGAGCTGACCTTTGGCTTCAGCGAGCAGATCACGAAGGCGGGACCGGAGCAACTTCGCCAGGCGTTCACACGCATGAATCCCTGAAAGCCGACCGTCCGCTTTTCCTACAACGACTGTGCGAATTCGAACAGTGGCCTGCCCGCACGGCCCTCAAACACTTTGGTACTCACACCTTTTCAACTCTGGCACATTTTTCCCGACACCATCCCTATCACCCTTAATCGGATCCTCATGCTCAAGAGCTACTTCAAAACCGCCTGGCGCAACCTCGTCCACAACAAGACCTACAGCTTTCTGAATATCGCTGGCCTTGGGTTGGGGATGGCCGTCGCGCTCCTGATCTCGCTCTGGGTGATCAACGAATACTCCTATGACCGCTTTCTGCCGGGCTACCGGCAGGTCTACCAGGTGGAACTGAATGCCACCAGCGACCGCGACGGCACAACTACGCAACCCGCCGTCAGCCTGCCCCTGGCCGCGGCGCTTCGCAACAACTTTCCCGAATTTGCAGGGGTGGCGGAAACCGATTGGTTCGGACAGCACGACCTGATGGTCGGGGATAAGAAGCTTTATTCGAACGGCGGCATGACCGGCCAGGACTTTCTTCGCATCCTGCAGTATCCCCTGCTCAGGGGCGACGCCGCAACCGCCCTTCAGGATCCCTATTCTATCGTGCTCACGGCCTCCATGGCCAAAGCGCTCTTCGGCGAGGCCGATCCGATGGGCAGGACGGTCCGGATAGACAACCAGTACAATGTGAAAGTCACGGGCGTCCTCCGGGACATCCCGCGCAATTCCTCACTGCGGTTCGAATACCTTCTTCCTTTTTCATACAAGGTGAACACCGAGGACTGGGTGAAGGATGCGCTGACTTCCTGGTATAACAATTCGTTCCAGATCTTCGTCGCGCTGAAACCCAATGTCAGCTATACGGCGCTGGAACCGCGGATCCGCAACATCGTCTTTGACAACGGACCCAGAATGCGTCCGGGCAAACCGGCAATATTCCTCCATCCGCTGAAGGACTGGCGGCTGTACTCCGAATTCAGGGATGGAAAGGCCGCAGGGGGGTTCATCGACTATGTGCGGATGTTCAGCCTTATCGGCCTGCTCGTCCTGCTCATCGCGTGCATTAATTTTATGAACCTTTCGACCGCCCGGTCCGAAAAGCGCGCCCGCGAGGTCGGTGTCCGTAAGGCGATCGGTTCCCAGCGCCGCGACCTGGTCCTTCAATTTCTCGCCGAGTCGGTCCTGTTCACCCTGCTGTCCGCGTTCCTTGCCATCCTGCTTGTTCAACTGGCCCTTCCTTCCTTCAACATTTTGACGGATAGCGCCGTGCGCATCCCATACCGCAATCCGGTCTTCTGGCTGGCGATGGGGACGTACGTCCTTGTGACCGGTTTGCTGGCCGGCAGCCGGCCTGCATTCTATTTGTCGGGTTTCAATGCTGTCAACGTGCTCAAAGGATCCTTCAGGGCCGGTCAGTCCGGCGCACTTTCGCGCCGCATCCTGGTAACAGCGCAATTCACGTGTTCGATCGCGCTTATCATCAGCACGGTGATCATTTATCAGCAGATCCGCTATGCCGAGAACCGGCCATTGGGCTATAACGCAGCCAGATTGATGGTCACGGACATGAGCGGCGATTTGTTCAACCACTACCAGGCGCTCCGGAATGACCTCCTCCGGACCGGTTTCGTCGAAGACGTGGCCAAGGCTTCCAGTTCGCCCACCGACCTCAACGCCCACACGGCAATGGAAAACTGGCCTGGCAAAACCGCGGACGCGCAAGGGTTCCTGGTGGGCGCCGTCAGCGCATCCGACAACTATTTCCGGACCCTTGGCATGAGGTTGATCGGGGGGCGGGACTTTGCGCAAAGCTGGGACATCGACACGGCCTGCGTCATCCTGAACGAGGCGGCAGTGCGCAGGATGGGACTGGAACATCCGTTGAACCAATACATCACCTGGAATGGCGGCCAGCGCGCGCTGGTGATCGGGATTGTCGGCGATGCCCTCATGGAATCGCCCTTCGCGGCCGTCAAACCGCTCGTCTTCACGCATGGCCGCGGCGGCAACGCCATTGTCTACAGGTTGCGCGCCGGCGTCAGGAACCGCGACGCGATCGCCGCGATCACGCCGGTATTTAACCGCTACAATCCCGCGTTTCCCTATATCTATCGGTTTGTCGATACGGAATACAACCAGAAATTCAATCTTGAAACACTCGTCGGCACCCTGGCAGGCATCTTTGCCATCCTCGCCGTCCTGATCTCCTGCCTTGGCCTCTTTGGGCTGGCCGCCTATATCGCGGAACAACGGACGAAAGAGATAGGCGTCCGCAAGGTCCTTGGCGCGTCCATCGGCCGGATCTGGTTCATGTTGTCGCGCGACTTCCTGCTGCTGGTCACTATCAGTGCGCTGCTGGCTTCCCCCATCGCCTTTGGTCTCATGCGGCAATGGTTGCTGAAGTACGATTACCGCATTTCGATCGGCGCCGCAGTCTTTGTCCTGGCCGCCTTGGCGGCCCTCTCCATCACCCTGATTACCATCAGTTTCCAGGCTATCCGCGCCGCCCGCGCCAACCCGGTCGACAGTCTCCGGACGGAATAACCGGCCCGGGGCGCTATCTGCCCCCGCCCCCCGGTCCCCGGTCCCTGATCCCTGCATCCTCGCTGCACCCGACCCGCACCCCGATCCCCACCCCGCCCGACGGCCCCGTCCAAATAAATAAAATTTACTATATTTAATCTCAATACATGATTTGTGAAAAGATTGGTTCTGCTATTCCCCCTGGTCCTGACCCTGCTGAATTCAATGGGGCAAGTCCCACCGCATGCCGGCAAAGGTTTCGACTATTCCTCCGCGCTGGCTCCTCTGCAGGCGACCATCGCCGCGGGCATTCCCGGAAAACCCGACAGCAATGTCCTCGACGCCTTTTACCAGATCGCTGACATCTACAATATCCGCAGCAGGAACTCGGGCGATTCCCATGACACGAGATTTATCGATTCCAGCAAGCGGTATGCGCAGCTGCTGATCGAAGGCGCCCACCAGCTCGGCCGTCAGGACTTTGAAGGAGCGGGTTACACCTTACTGGCGCAAGACCTCATCAGCGCCCACGCGGACGAACGCGGGATCGTCGGAAATTATCAGACCGCGCTCACCCTTTTCGGGACCTGGCTGCGCGACCACCCGGTCCCGAATGACCTCATCCTCGAACGCCAAAGCCTGGCCTTCACCAACATCGGTTTTACTTATTTTTTAAACAAGGAATACGCCCCCGCGCTGCGCTACTGCGACTCGGGCATTCTCCACGCGTACCCCGCCTTTGCCGCCGGGCTGCCGCTGACATACAAGGCAAGGATCTATATGGCGCTCGGCAAATTCGACGATGCCGAGGCCGCGTTGCGCAAAGCCCTCCGGGTCATGTCGGTCCAACCGATGGTGATGCGCTGGGAGGGGATGGATTACCTGGCGGGACTCCTGATCCAAAAGAACAAGCCTGACAGCGCACTCATCGTTCTCCGCCAGGCCCTTGCCGGTGATAAGCGCGGTTATCATATCAACTTTCATTATTACTGGCTGGGCAAAGCCTGGCTGGCCCTCCGCCGGCCCGATTCGGCCATGACTTACGCGCGCCTGGAACTCGCACTCGGCCAGACGCGCGCAAGCGCCGCCGACCGCCTCCGCGCTTACGAATTGCTTTACAAGACGGACTCGCTCCTCAACAACAGGGACGGGGAATTGACCTGGTACCGCCGTTGGGTTAACCTCGATGACAGCCTTGCCGCGGACGAGAGCGGAAAAGACGTCGCCGAGATCCAGCATAAGTACGAATACCAGACCGTCCGGGAAGCCGCCGAGCGGCGGCAATTCCTGTCCGAGCAACGGCACCAGCGCGAGACCCGGCTCTTTCTCATCTTTTTCCTCGGCCTTCTGGCTGTCACGGCGGGCATTCTCGCGTACTACAGCGTGAAGATGCGTCGCAAGACCGTCGAATTGAAGCGCAAGAACCAGGAGATCCTCGACGCCCACTTCAAGGGCCAGCATTTTGAAAGGAAGCGCGTCGCTTCGGAGTTGCACGACAACCTGAGCAGTCTCCTCGCGGCAACGAAACTCAGCATCCAGGTCCTCGATCCCTCCGCCCTGCCCCCCGGCGAACAGAAGCTTTTTCAAAGCGTGCTGGACATGATGGACACGGCCTGCAACGAAGTCCGCTATATCGCCCATGACATGATGCCGGTCAACCTGGAGCGTCAGGGACTGCCCGCGGCCCTCGAGTCCCTGGTCGCGAAACTGAACCAAACGGGCGTTATCCGCTTCGACCTGACGAATATCGATCTCCCGATCGCGCTGGACAAGATCACCGCCTTCAATATCTATTCGATCTGCCTCGAGTGCTGCAACAATATCCTGCGCCACTCGAAGGCCACCCGCGCGGCGATCGTGTTCCGGGCGCATGCCGGGAAGCTGCACCTGCTCATCTCCGATAATGGAAAAGGAATCCCGGACACAAAAAAGGACGGTATGGGCATCCGCAACGTCAACGAACGCATCGAGGCGTTACACGGGGCACTGGACGTGGAGACCTCCGCTGGCGGAACTTCGTTCTGGTTCACCATCCCCCTGGCAGCGCAGGAACTGGCCGTCAGATAATACCTTTTTTGCGGGCATATTGCGACAATCCCACCGCATTCTTCACCCCAGTTTTCGAAAAGATGTGTTTCCGATGGGTCTCCACCGTGCTGACGCTGATAAAAAGCTGGCTTGCAATTTCGAGGTTGGTCATTCCAACGGAGATCAGCCGCACGATCTCCATTTCGCGGTCGGTCAGCCCGTCCACGGATTTCACCGTCGCGTTCCTGGCCGCGAGCCGCTTCAACACCTCCTCACCGTAATAGCTCGACCCCGCCGCCACGGTATTCAGGGCTTCTGTAAAAACAGGCAGACTCGCGCTCTTGAAGACGTAGCCCCGCGCGCCCGCCCTGACCGCCGCTTCGATCGTGTCGACATCTTCCATCATCGTCAACATCAGGACCCGGACCTCCGGATGAAGCCGGCGCAGTTCCGCGATCAGTTCGAGCCCGCCCATGCCCGGCATCTGGATATCGGTCAGCACCATGTCGGCCTGCGAATGCTCGAGATAGGCCAATACCTCCTTCCCGTTGCTCATCTTGCCCACGACCGAATAACCCGGAATTTTCGCCACCAGCAACGACAAACTCTCCAGGAACACCGGGTGGTCATCCGCGATCAATAGTTTCATCGGTTACCGTTTACCTAAAGTTACAGAACTATTTTCCAGCAATAACCTGAAGTCATCCGGGTCGTTGATGATGACGTTGTGCTGCCGGGGACTGTGGATAAAGAGAATGCGGTTTTCCCTGACCATCGCCGGCGTCAGTTGCGCCTCCTCCGTCAGCAGGTAGCCGACATGTCCCTCCTTCAGCCGTTGCATCAGGCTATCGCTCATGGCATCCGTTCCCCCGCCGTGATTGGTGAACCAATGCACGAATTGATGCCGCCTGCCTGCCCTTATCCAGTCCATGAAAACGGGCAAATGCCCATACAGCGCATCAAACATCCATACCGCATCCACCTCCTCCGCCCCATACTTCAAAATATCCGCCACCGCCGAATACCCGCCGCTGTGACAACCCAGCACGATATGCGCCGCCTCCGCATCCGCCTGCACGATCCCGTAGGCCCTCAGTTCCGTCATCACATCCTCCACCAGCCCCCTGAAATCTCCCTCGCGGCGCAACTTACCGCCATAGCTGTCCGCCGAATTCTTTGCCGCTTCCGGCAGGACGAGGATGGCATTCGCATCCGCCGCCGCCAACTGGCGCGCAAGGCCATAGAAGACCAGCGCCGTGTCGATGCTATTGTGCCAGCCATGGAACCAGAAGATGAGCGTCGTCTTCCGCGACCTTTTCAAATGCGGCGGCACCACCAGCAATACGCTGCTGTCGTCATAGTGGCCGGCGACCGGGCGGAAGACGCTGTCCCCGTCGAGGAATCCATTTGCCCTTGCGGGGTCGGGAAAGCTGGTGAACGCTGAGGTCATCCGAAGGAGCTGATATCCCTGGTCCTTTTGCGCAAACACGCCGGTGCAGGAAAAAAGGAGCAGGATGAACACGGCAGTCGGTTTGTATCTCATATCCCTCGGTTTGATGACCGAAAGTACGATCTTTACAAAAATTTAACCCCATGTTTCTCCTGGTTTTGGGAGTTCTCCTGCTGGTCGCCGGCTTCATTGTGGCGGCCAGGACAGATAGCCTTAAACGTTATGGCACTCCCCTTCGGATCCTCGGTTTCGTTCTGTTCCTCATTGGATTAGCGGCCGCGTCTGTCGTCCAGGTGGGCGCCGGCGAAGTCGGGGTCCGGGTCCTTTACGGCCAGGTGCAGAACGACGTGCTCAGCAGCGGTCTGCACTTTATCAACCCCCTGATGGACGTGCAAAAAATGGACATCAAGACACAGAACTATACCATGTCCGCCGTCCGTGACGAAGGCGCCAAGGAAGGCGACGATGCCATCCGCGTCCTCACTTCCGACGGTCTCGAGGTCATCATGGATATCACCGTGCTGTATCGCGTCATCTCCGCCGATGCGCCGCGTATCCTTCGCGAGACCGGGCTCGACTATACCGACAAGATCGTCCGGCCCATTTCCCGTACCAGCATCCGCGACAACGCCGTCTATTACGACGCAGTCTCCCTGTATTCCAGCAAGCGCGACGAGTTCCAGCGACGCATCCTTTCGTCCATCGAAGGGCAATTCGCAAAACGCGGCCTCCTGCTGGAGCAGCTGCTGATCCGCAATATCAGCCTGCCGCAGGCGGTCAAGCAAAGCATCGAACAAAAAATGACCGCGGAACAGGACGCGCAGAAGATGCAATACGTCCTCCAAAAAGAACAGCAGGAAGCCCAGCGCAAACGCATCGAGGCCCAGGGGATCGCCGACTACCAGCGGATCATCAGCGAAAGCCTGACCGACCGCCAGCTCCAATACGAGTCGATCAAGGCCCAGCTTGAGATCGCCAAATCCGCCAACACCAAAGTGATCATCATGGGCAAAGCGGGCGCGCCGGTGATGTTGGATACGAAGAATTAACTTTGACCGAAGACCGGCCCTTCTAACGCCGGACCTCCGTCATGCCCACCATCCATCTCCTCATCTCCGGCCGAGTCTAGGGTGTCAACTTTCGCGCCGCCACCCGCGAGGTCGCTGTGCGCTTATCCCTCACCGGGTGGGTCCGCAATACGCCCGAGGGCCAGGTCGAGCTGACCGCCACGGGCCCCGAGGCCGCGTTGCAGCAATTGATCGCCTGGTGCCGCCATGGGCCGCCGATCGCCAGGGTCGCGGGGCTGACCGAGGAAAGGGTGGCTGAGGAATCGTTTGGAGGGTTCGAGATCCGGCGGGGGTGAGTCGGGCGGATGAGTCGCGGCGGCTCATCGCGCGAGCAAACGCCTTCTGAACTCCGATTTTAGAAAAGGAGCAAGTCGCCGGAAACTATATTTGAGCGAGTAATCCGGTTGGATATCGCGGATCGCGTGCGGGAATGAACAGCCATCCAGAATTCCACGGCGCTTCCTGTTAACAAGATCCCGCCCGGCGAAGTGGTATCCAGGCGACATTCCCCGGCCACCCCTATCGCCCAATCACAAGCCACTGAGTCCTGTTCATCTGTCAGCGGCTTCGCCGGCCAGATAATCGTCAAGAAATTTTTTCCTGTCCGCGAGAACGAAGGCATTTACCTGTGCCCATTGCTCGTCCCCGAACAAATCGTGGATGGTCAACTCCTCTCCGGTCCGCAAGTCACGGGCTATTCTCCAAAATAGGTTAGGCCTTAATGACACGCAATGTTCACTCAATACCAGCCTTTACAAGACTACCTAAGAACCTAGCAAAAGGCTCAATATCCTGCCCAACACTCGCCTTTTCCAAGGCCTGCATATACTCATCCCGCCGCTCGACAGGAATAATCGTCCAGGGATACCCGCCGGAAGCAAGCATGGCATTCATGAGAAAACGCCCCATCCGGCCATTTCCATCCATATAAGGATGAATAAACACAAAAACAAAATGCCCTAAGACAGTCCGTACAGAAGCTTCCGGTTCCGATTCCAGGAGTTCAAATAGCACAGGCATGACATCCGGCAGCGCGTCCACATTTATGGGAACGTGCTTGGATCCGCCGATATAAACCTGGTGCGTTCGGTATCCAGCCAGGTCTTCCGATTTCAGGATGCCGGCAATAACACTCGGTTCGAATAGTTGCCGGTACCAATTCCCGTGATCCTCATCGGCCACACGTCCCGCATTTTCGCCGGATAAAATTTTGGTTATGCTCTCCTTTACCTGCTGAAAAGCCTGCCAATAACCCCTGGCAGCCATGGCATTTCGTTCTCTCTTGTCTTCCTCATATTTATGATGATCCCAGTCCCCGCTACGTACCC
The DNA here is from genome assembly GCA_035572015.1 of Puia sp. GTDB lineage: Bacteria > Bacteroidota > Bacteroidia > Chitinophagales > Chitinophagaceae > Puia. Next base: position 21,208 of record DATNBP010000061.1, read on the forward strand.
GCTCGATCAACTCCCGGCTAACCCGGTATCGCTCGATGGACAAGGAATGATAGGCATCGTTTACATAGAGATTGTCCATCGATTGGAGATATGCTTTCTTATCCGCAGGTAGTCCCGGCGCCGGGGGAAAGTGAGAAATAACGACTTCCCGCATTTGATGCCACATCAGGCGGAGCCGATTGACATAAGGAGACCGCTCCCGTGCCGGCAAATTGAGATTTAATTTAGTATCAAATGGATCTTCCTCCCTCACGTTATACCCCGCTGCCGACATAGTATCCATGACCTGTTGAGCGATACGATCCCGGCCAATATTGCGGAATGCTCCTGCCAGCCTCCCGGCATAGGTAGTATGTCCCTTAGCTAATAAAACATGCAGCACCTCCGAAGCATCCCGGATCATCGCAAGAGCCGTCCGGGCATCTATCGGATTTTGAGAGAACGTATTGGGCGAGCAAAAGATTAGCGAACCGGGTAAGCTATAGCAACGTATCCCCCGCATTACCTCTACTACTTCTTCCGGAGGAAAAGGGGTTTTCATAACAAAGAGGGAAGTATCATGCGGCAGCGGCATATTGTAGTTCGATCCCTCGGATGAGCGAACCAGCAATTGCTTCGGCACAGTCCAATTACCGGCATGCAATTGCAGCGACTGCTCCGGGGCAACAATCCAATCCTTGCCATACTTTTCGTCGAGGAACCGCCCGCAGAATTCCCAATAGCTGCTATACCAGGACGTGCTATCGCCCGGTCGTTCATCCGGCCGGCTGGGAGTATACCATCCCTTCGATACTTCTTTCAGATAGCCGGTCTTCACCAGTAATTCCCGGTTGATCCGGTTGATTTCGGTGGATTTTATCGCGACCAGACCCTTCTCCTGTAAGCCATGTAATTCCTCAAGCGCGTCAGCCAGCTTTTCACCCGGAGTTGCCATAAGCGAGAATTTGCGCCTGCCCGGACTGTTTTTAGGATTCCGCGTGGGCTATTTTTAGGTTTCCGTGCGTACTATTTTTAGGATTCCGCGCGGGCTATTTTTAGGTTTCCATGCAAAAATACTGAAAATGAGGGAATTAATAAGGGAAAATCCTTTCAAGATCAAGCCATTGATTGACAACACGATGTCCTTAACCCGGCATCAAAATATATCTTATAGCCGAATAGAGACTTCCCAGGTCCCTAAACAACTATGAAAATAAAATCCACAAAAAAACCAGCAAATCGGTAATTTCACCCCAGCTTTTTCCCCAGGTCGCAATTCGGTCACCCCGAAACCGCCACCCTCACAACTCATTGCATTTGAAGTATAAACGCAGTCTGGTTCGAGTCCCGTCCGGTCTTGAGATCGAAATTGAATTCATATTCCAGCGGGTTGGGATATGCTCCCCGTCCCATTCACCTTCCATTTTTATAGATAGAAAATTCGCGTTGCGAAACGTGATCTCGTAAGAAAGATAAGACATCCCTTGCTTAATCGTCGCCTGGACCGCCTTCCTCAACGAATATCCCTCCGAATCGGCCTCCAGGACCTGGCTCCGCACCTGCGCATTGATCGCGCTGTCCACTCTTCTGTTCCCGGTGCCAAAGATCGGGTACGAGAAGGCGCTGTCGGTCATACAATAACAGCGGGCAACAGGTCCTTTGTGGATTTCGCGCAGTTTCAACGATTGCGCCTTCCCGTAAACAGGGCCGGCCAGATTAAAAAGGACAAGCCATTTCATGGCCCTGAAGATACTACCTTCTCCCTACATCCCCTTCGCCGCCGGCAGCCGGATCGGGATCATCAAAATATTGCCCGACCCGTTACACCAATTATCGTTCTCCTTTTCCAACTGGTCATAATCGAGCGGCGCTCCTTTCCGCTCATAAAAGCCCTTTACCCGGCTGCTCGAAAAATACAAGGTCTTCCCGTCGTGTGAAACGTATGGCGAGGAATTCCCGCCTCCGTCGTTGACAGCGGGCCCAAGCTTCTGCGCCGGTCCCCATCCTTGCTCGCCCCCGGCGGCGTCCGGCCCGCCCGCTTGTCGAAACGCGATATACAGGTCCTGGCCACTCAAAAATACCAGGTACCGCTCGTCG
>DATNBP010000062.1:0-4933 GCA_035572015.1 Puia sp.
CGAACTTATTTCACGCCCGAGATGACGGAAATGACGGCGCAACCGACGGATTTGCTTGCCGAAGGCATCCATTTCCATTTTATCCGACGGTCGGATGGAAAGGATATGCGGCTAAAGCCTGCCGGCGTGACCTTCATTCAGCGGACGCCCGGCACCGTTAGCTGGACGGCCGCGGATGTTTCCGATTCCCTGCGGATGGATGTGGAAGGTAAACTGGAATTCGACGGATTTTTGGCCTATACCATCAGGGTGACCGCGCTCAGGGACCTGGACCTGAAGGATATCGATATGCATATCCCTTTCCGGCCAGAGGTCGCGCGGTACATGATGGGCCTGGGGAGGAAGGGGGGGTACCGGCCGGACAGCATGTACCGGTGGAAATGGGATGCCGCCCATAAGAATCAGGACGGGGCGTGGATCGGGACGGTCAATGCCGGCCTCCAATTTTCGCTACGCGATCAGCACTACGAGCGGCCGCTGAATACCAACTTCTATTTGCAGAAGCCGCTGGTCTCGCCGGCATCCTGGGCAAACGGCAATAAAGGCGGGATCGACGCCGGCATCAAGGGCCGGTCGATGCTGGTGAACAGCTACAGCGGCCTCCGGCAGCTTCGCAAAGGAGATACACTGTACTACAATTTCAACTTGCTGATCACGCCTTTTCATGCGCTCAATACCGATTTTCAATGGGCGACGAGGTTCTATCACCGGTACAATAACCTCGACACGATCAGGGCGACCGGCGCAACGGTCGTCAATATCCATCACGGCACGCCGATCAATCCCTGGATCAATTACCCGTTTATCGAGTGGAAAAAGATGAAGGCGTATGTCGACAGCGCGCACACGCTTGGCCTGAAAGTGAAGATCTATAATACCATCAGGGAATTGTCCGATCATGCCTATGAGCTGTACCCGCTCCGAAGCCTGGGCCACGAGATCTATTCTGCGGGACCCGGCGGCGGGTTCAGCTGGCTGCAGGAGCATCTCGGGGATGACTATATCGCGGGCTGGTTCGTCCCTGAGCTCAGGGACGCGGCCATCATCAACAGCGGAACGGACAGCGGCGGCCGCTGGCACAACTACTATGTCGAGGGCATGAATTGGCTGGTGCAGCACGTTGGCATTGATGGAATATACCTCGACGACGTAGCTTTCGACCGGGTCACGATGAAGCGGATCAAACGAGTGCTGACGGCGGACGGCCATCCGGGTATCATCGACCTGCATTCAGCCAACCAATATAACCCGCGGGATGGGTTCAATAACAGCGCGAATCTCTATATGGAACATTTCCCTTACCTCAACCGGCTTTGGTTTGGGGAATATTTCGATTACGAACATAACCCGCCCGATTTTTTCCTGACCGAAGTCAGTGGAATCCCTTTCGGGTTGATGGGCGAAATGCTCGAGGGTGGGGGCAATCCATGGCGGGGAATGATCTACGGGATGACCAACCGGATGCCGTGGACCGAAAATGCGGATCCGAGGCCTATTTGGAGGGCCTGGGATCATTTTGGGATGCGGGGCACAAAAATGATCGGCTATTGGAGCCCGGCCTGCCCGGTGAAGACGGATGATTCAGCGGTACTCGCGACGGTGTATGCAAAAAAAGGCGCCGCCCTCGTGTCGGTGGCCAGCTGGGCCGATCGGGACGTGACGGTAAAGCTGCTGATCGACTGGCAGCGGTTGGGCATCGATCCCGCGCATGCGGCCATCGAGGCGCCTGCCATCCGGAATTTTCAGCCGGAACGCCGGTTTGCCGCAGGAGACGCGATCCCGGTGCCGAAAGGAAAAGGATGGTTGCTGGTCATCCGCGGGACCTGATCGGGGCATCGGGGCGGCTTTACGCCGGGCGCGCGGGATCCTCCTGTTCCGGCAACGGGATGCTGATCGTGAGGGTGCATCCCCGTCCCGGCTCCGAGTCGATCAGTACGACGCCATTGTAAAAACCCACGCGGTTGCGGATATTGCGAATGCCAATGCCGGGCGTCTTTTTGTTGGTATTGAATCCGATCCCGTCATCCCTGATGGTCAGCACCAGCCGCCCGGGCACCCGGTCGAGCAGGATCGAGGCCTTTTTTGCCCGGGCGTGCTTGACGATATTGTTAAGCTGCACCTGGGCGATCCGGTAACAGGTCAGTTTGATATCGCCATCGCCTACGTCGTCGCGATAGCCGCTGGTGTCGAGGCTAAGTTCCAACGAAGCGGCCAGCGGGAAATTGTCCAGGAGCTTGCGCAACGCCTGATCTAGTCCGATCCCGCCCAGCGAAGGGGCTACGAGCGACTGGGAGAGCTGCCGGATCTCTTCCATGGCGAGCGAGAGATTGCGATGGCTTTTTTCCAGGGCCTCGACACGCATATCGTCATCGTCCTTGATGGCGATATCGAGGTATAGCTTTGCAGCGGCGAGTATCTGGTTTATATTATCGTGCAGTTCCTTGCCGATCTGTTCCCGCTCGCGTTCCTGGACCTGTATGCTGGTTTCCATCACCAATTTCTGCTGCACGTCCCGCTGCCGGGCCAGCTCCTCTTCGGTCCGGCGGCGGTCAAGGGCGTTCTGGACGGCATTGGGCAGCCGTTCCAGCCTGTCCTTGAGGATATAATCGCTGGCGCCTTCCTTGATCACGTTCACCGCATATTCTTCGGAAACCGTTGCGGTAACCAGGATGAAAGGCGAGCGATTGCCCTCCTCGCGGGTGATCCGGAGGGCTTCCAGCGAATTGAAGGCCGGAAGGGAATGGTCGGAAAGGATGATGTCCGGGTTAAACTCGCGCAAGGCTTTCAGAAAGTCGGGTTTGTCGATGACCACCTTGATTTCAAATTGAACTTGCGCCTTGCGGAGCACACGGTTCACCATTTCCGCATCGGACGGAAGGTCTTCGAGGTGTAGAATTTTTAATGGCCGGTCCATAGGAGTTATTTTTTGTTCGTTGGTACCGGCGGCTGATTGGTCAGCAACCAGTACAGGCCCAGCTGGCTCACCGCCTTGGCAAAACCTTCGAAATCGACGGGTTTCACGACATAACTGTTGACGCCGAGCTCGTAACTGTTGATGATATCCTGTTCCTCTTTTGAGGAGGTCATGATCACGACCGGGATGGTACGGGTGGTCTCGTGGGATTTGAGCCGGCGCAACACTTCGATGCCGTCCACCTTTGGCATTTTGATGTCCAGGAGGATCACTTTAGGCGCATTGATCAGGTCGCGGCCGGCGAACTTTCCCTGTGCGAATATGAATTCCAGCGCTTCCTCGCCATCCTTTACATGCACGAGATTGTTCGCCAGGTTGACTTTTTTCAGGGACCGGATCGTCATTTCTGCGTCATGCACATTGTCTTCGACCAAAAGGACTTCTACCTGATTGAGCATAGTGATATTTTTTTAATACGGTTCAGGCCGACAAGGTGAAATAGAATACAGCGCCCTTGCCGGGTGTGGATTCCGCCCAGATCCTGCCTTTGTGTTTTTCGAGGATCCTGCGAACCAGTGCGAGCCCGATGCCCGTGCCTTCGAATTCGTCCTGGCTGTGCAGCCGCTGAAAGACCTTGAACAACTTGTCTGCATACTTCATATCGAATCCCGCACCGTTGTCCCGGACGAACCAGGTGGGCTCCGCCTTGTCGCCGTTATGGCCGATCTCGATCAACGGTTCGCCGGTCCGGGAGGAATATTTGAGGGCATTCCCGATGAGGTTGAGCCAGACCTGTTTAAGGAGGTCCTCATCACCGGAGCACTGCGGCAGGTCGGCTACCACGATATTGAATTTGCCCTCGGGCCAGCCATTCAGGAGCTCGCTCACGCAGGACTCGCTCAGGGCTTTCATATCGACGGTACGGCGAGTCACTTCCCGCTTGCCCATGCGCGAGAAGGCAATGAGGTCGTCGATCAGGCGGCCCATCATCCTGACGTTGGAAATAATATTATTGGTGATCCGTTTTGCCTCCGCGTCGAAAGTGTGCTCGTAGTCTTCCTTTAGCATCATGGCGTAGCCGCTGACCGCCCGGAGCGGGGCACGCAGGTCATGTGAAACGGAGTAGGAGAAAGACTCGAGTTCCTTGTTCGCGGCTTCCAGCTCAGCCGTACGCGTTTTTACCTGTCTTTCGAGGGTATGCTGCGCTTCGGTGACCAGGAGCGCCATGGAGTTGAACGAGCCTGCCAGTCTGCCCAATTCGTCGTGCCGTTCCACCAGCAACGGAATGGTATAATCGCCGTTGGCAACGGCGGTGGTCGCCAGGGTCAACCGGTCAAGGCGGCGGGTAAAATTGCGGCTGATCAGCCATGCCACGAACATCCCGGTGGAGGTCAGGACGATCCCTACAATTATGATCCAGTACAGCAGGCGGTTGGCCGCCTCGAGCAAAACAGAGCGGGACAAGGCCACCACCATGACCCATTTCGTACCAGGGACCGGCATCGCGGTGGCGATCACCTTTCCCAGGCCGGGATGCCCGTAGGTGACGATCCCCGAAAAATGATGAATGTCGACCGGCGGGGCCGGCACCTGTTTCAGCATGTCCGTCCAGACGGAACCGTCGTTGTTGCCGAAATACAGGGTAGCTTTCGCCCCAAGCAGCTGGGAAAGTTGGGCGATGGCCTGCGGGGTCGTCTGCAGCGACCGCCAGCGGACCAGGTAGCCGACCGGTCGGTGACCGGCGGATATCCTGGCGACCACCGGGTAAAAGACGGAATCGCGGATGATGTAAAATTTACCGACAAAGCTGGAATCCGGATTTTTGCCGATGCCATCGGTGGCGGAGGCCGGGCCCATGGCGGAACCGCTGAAGTCCTGCGGTGCAATGGCCTTTTTCCCATTTCGGTGCTGGTCAACCGCCAGCAGGATATTACCGAGTGTGTCCCGGAGCTCGACCCGGACGGTGACCGAATCCGCATCCAGGATCTTTCCAACGGCCATGGCTGCCGCACGCTCTTC
>DATNBP010000063.1:0-5661 GCA_035572015.1 Puia sp.
GCTCCCGGAGGAGGAATATTTCCGCTCTGAAAGCATCCGGAACAAAGTATCGGAACTGACCGAGTCCGCCATCGAAGAGATCCGTCAGTTGTCCCGCGGCCTCGTCAGCCCTCATTTCAACGAGCTCGGCCTGGTCGACCATATCACCCGGCTGGTGAACGACATCCGGCACGTCGCTCCCTATTCGATCCAGTTCACACATGACGAATGGTCGGAGATCGAGCTCCTCGGAAAGGAACGGAAACTGGCCTTGTTCCGGATCGTACAGGAACAGATCAAGAATATCGTGCGCCACGCCCGCGCCACGCAGGTACGCATATCGCTTCATTGTGTGGAAGACCAGGTGCACCTGTGCATCAGCGACGACGGCCAGGGGTTCGATGCCGTTCGGACGCCGCACGGTCTCGGGCTCTCCCATATCTATGAACGGTCCCGCGTTTGCAGCGGTGAAGTCAGCATCGAGACTGCGCCCGGTCAGGGCTGCCTGCTCACGGTGCGCATGCCGATCGCCGTATAGGGCGGTTCGGCGGGAATCCCTAGCTTTGTGTCCTCCATGAAGCTCTTCTCCAAATACAGCCGCGTCAATATTGTCGCCAGCATCCTCGCCTTGCTGATCGGGAGCTTCGGATATTATTTTGCGGTTCGCTTCGTACTCATCCACCAGTTGGATGACACGATAAAGATCGAGGAGGCGGAGATCCTCGACAATGTGCATAACCATAACCGGCTCCCGGCGCCGGCGAATTATCGCGACCAGCTGATCGAATTCACCCCGGCTTCCGCGCCGGTCAGCCGCCGGTTCTTCAATACGTCGCGTCCCGGCCGCCTTCATGAGGACCTCGAACCGTACCGCGCGCTCATTTTTTCGGTCACTGTCAACCGGCAGTTATACACCGTGCTGATCAGCAAGTCGGAGGAAGAATCGGAGGACTTGCTGGGCCTGATCATGGTCACTACCGCAGCCATGATCCTCCTGTTGCTGGGAACGCTTTTCCTGGCCAACCGGCTGCTCCTTCGGCGCATCTGGCAACCCTTCTACAGGACACTTGCGGACATGCGCGAATTCAATCTTTCTAGCCGTCTGCCGCTGGCCGGCACTGACTCGACGGCTATCGACGAGTTCCGCAACCTTGACGACGCTGCCCGTCAGATGACCCGGCGTATCCTGAAGGACTACGAAATGTTGAAGGGTTTTTCGGATAATGCCTCGCATGAAATGCAGACACCGCTGGCGATTCTCACGTCGAGGCTCGACCTTCTCATCCAGGATCCGGTGCTGGAAGAACGCCATCATCGGCCGATACAGGCGATGTACGATGCGATCGGCCGGTTGCGTCAGCTCAACCAGTCCCTGCTGCTGCTGACGAAGATCGAGAACCACCAGTTCAACCATACGGAGCCCGTGGAGATTGCACCGCTGATCGAGGAAAAACTTTTGCAGCTCGAAGACCCGCTGAAAGACCGGCGCCTCATAGTCCACAAGGACCTGGACCGGCTGCGTCTTCCCATCAACAGCTACCTCGCGGATATCCTGCTGAACAACCTTTTGCTGAATGCGATCCGCCACAACCGGGATGGCGGCGACCTTTCGATATCGCTGCGGGAAAGCAGCCTTCGGATCAGCAATTCCGGACCGGCGCTTTCCTTCGATCCCGCGACGATCTTTGACAGGTTCGTCAAGGGCGCCCACTCCGGGGGAACCGGACTCGGGCTGGCGATCGTCCGGCAGATTTGTGACAATTACCGGTACGACCTTTCCTATTCTTACACCGATCAGCAACATACGATCGATATCCGGTTCCCGCTCCAGAATTTAGACAAAATGTGAGGGTATATTTGCGGGCGTATGGCTCCAAGCATCTCCCTTCGCTGCCGGATCGGGTTTCTGTCACTGATCATGGCCGCGGATATGACCGCGCATGGCCAGGTTTCACCGCAGGCGCCGGCGCCGGGCGCCCCGCCGACGGATACCGCTGTGAGCCTGGATTTTTTCCTGTCCCGGGCGCTGCAGAACAGCCCGTTGCTGAAGGACTACCGGAACCAGGTGCAGCTGGGGCGGGTAGATAGCCAGCTCCTGCATGCCAGTTACCTGCCGCAGGTGAACGGCAACAGCACCAACATATATGCGCCCACCTATCATGGCTGGGGCTATGACGAAGCAATCAGCAACGGCGGCAATTTCACTACGGTGGTGGCGGTGACCAAGACCCTGATAGGCCGGAACCACCTCGACGCCGAATACGAATCGATCCGGTTGAACAATCAGGGGATCGGGAACACGTCGAAGATCTCGGAACAGGACCTCAAACGGAATGTGACAGCCCAGTATATCACGACCTACGGAGACCTTCAGCAATTGGACTTTAACCGCGGGATATACGCCCTCCTCGAAAAGGAATCGCGGCTGCTCAAAGATTTGACCGAAAAGAACGTCTATCGCCAGACCGACTACCTCGCCTTTCTCGTTACAATGAAGCAGGAGGCCCTGCAACTGCGCCAGCTGGACATCCAGTTCCGCAATGATCGCGGTACGCTCAACTATTTGTGCGGGATCGCCGATACGGCCGCAACCCTCCTGACCGCGCCCGCGATAGAGCTCCGGGCGTTGCCGGAGATCTCGAATTCGGTCTTTTTCCGGCAATTCCGCCTGGACAGCCTGAAGTTGCGTAACGACCGGTCGCTGCTCGACTTCAATTACCGCCCGAAGGCCAACCTGTACGCGGACGGTGGCTGGTCTTCATCGCTGATGTATGAGCCCTATAAGAATTTCGGCGTCAGTTTCGGGGTCACCGTTTCGATGCCGATCTATGACGGGCACCAGCGCAAACTCCAGTACAGCAAGCTGGATATCCAGGAGCGAACAAGGGCCGGGTACAGAGATTTCTTTTCGAGCCAGTACAGCCAGCAGATCGCCCAGTTGTCCCGGCAATTGAAAGCCACGGAAGACCTGATAGCGGACATCGACGAACAAGTCCGCTATTCGGAGACCCTCATCGACGTCAACGGCAAACTCCTGGGTACCGGAGACGCGAAGATCGCGGATTATATCCTGGCGCTGAGCAATTACCTGAATGCGAAGAATCTCCTGACGCAGAATTATATCACGAGGCTTCAGATCATCAATCAAATCAACTACTGGAATCGATGAATAAGCAACTCCTGAACCTTTTACTTATCGCAGCGGTCTCCTGTCTTGTCGCCTGCGGCAGACACGGTGCTTCCGGCAAGGACGACGGAGGGAAAGCCGGCGACACGACCGCCGCCGGGGACGCAAAGGATTCCGCGGAGACGGGGGGCACTCCGGTGACGGTCACGACGGTCAGCAACAGTCCTTTCAATGATTCCATTGAACTGAATGCGGTGAGTGCCTTCCTGCAAAAAAGCTATGTCAAGGCGAACGCGAACGGGTACCTGCAATCCACCGGCGCTTACCTCGGAAAATATGTCGGGGTAGGCCAGCCGCTTTTTACGCTGAAGACAAAAGAAGCGCAAAGTATCGGGAATGCCATCGGCCAGTTGGACAGCAGCCTGCGCTTTTCCGGCGTAAACACCATCAGGGCCAACCAACACGGTTATATCACGCAACTGGACCACCAGCCGGGCGACTACGTGCAGGACGGAGAGCAATTGGCGGTGATCAGCGACCGCAACAGTTTTGTCTTTCTGCTCAACCTGCCCTACGAGCTCCGGCCATATGTGCTTGGGAAAAAGACGGCCTCGCTGGTCCTTCCCGACGGAACGCGCCTGGAAGGGACCATCGGCAGGGTGATGCCGACGGTGGATTCGGCATCCCAGACCCAGAATGTCGTGATCCGGGTCAACCCGGCGGCGCCCATCCCCGAAAACCTCATCGCCAAGGTTCGCATCCTTCGCACCGCAAGGCCGAAGGCCCAGTCCCTGCCTAAATCGGCGCTGCTCACGGACGAAACGGAAAGCAATTTTTGGGTGATGAAGCTGATGGACGACACGACCGCGGTCAGGGTGCCTGTCAAAAAGGGCATCGAGACGGCCGACCGCGTGGAGGTGATATCACCTGTCTTTAGCCCGGGCGACAAGATACTCGTTACAGGCAACTACGGCCTGCCCGACACGGCAAAGGTGAAAGTGGAGGTGCGATCTAACAATTAAAGCCACCGGCGTGAAAAATTTCTTTGTCAGCTATAGGAACCCGCTTACCGTCACCTTGGTGATCGTCCTCCTTGGGGGCGGCTTCGCCTACAGCAAGCTCCAGACCTCGCTTTTCCCCGATATTACATTCCCAAAGATAAAGGTGATCGCCGACGCCGGCCTTCAGCCCGTGGACAAAATGATGGTGACGGTGACCAAGCCGCTGGAGAACGCCATCAAACAAGTCCCGGACCTTGAGGATGTGCGCAGCACGACCAGCAGGGGCAGTTGCGAGATCTCCGCGTTCATGTCCTGGGACGCCGACATCGATCTGAGCCAGCAGCGCATTGAATCCAGGATCAACGAGATCAGGAACGACCTTCCCGCAGAGACCCAGATCAGGGTCGAAAAGATGAACCCTTCGATCCTTCCGGTGATGGATTACACGGTGGAAACGCATCAGCTTTCCAACATCGAATTGAAGCAACTGGCCAACTACACGATCAAGCCTTTCCTTTCCCAGGTGAGCGGAGTTTCGGAAGTCCGGATCATGGGCGGCAAAACAAAGGAATTCTGGCTGACCCTGGATGTCCATAAGATGAGCACGTTGTCCCTGACCCCGGACATGGTCTCCGCGGCGATCGGGGGGACCGGGTTCATTAAGTCGAACGGCTACCTGGCCGACTATCATTTCCTGTATCTCACGGTCACCGACGCAACCGTGCACCGCCTCGAGGATATCCAGGACATCGTCATCCGGAACACGGGCAAGCGGGTCATCCTGGTGAAGGACATCGCCACCGTCAATGTCCGGGAAGCAGTCGAATATACCCGGATCAATGCGAACGGACACGAGGCCTTGCTCCTTGGCGTCGTGAAACAACCCAATGCAAACCTGATAGCCGTGTCCAAGGCGGTGGCGCAGCAATTGGAACAGTTGAAGAAAGTGCTGCCGAAAGGAGTCACGATCAAGCCCTACTACCTTCAGGGAGACTTTGTAAACGATGCGATCCGCAGCGTCACAGACAGTCTTTGGATCGGGTTGATGCTGGCGATCGTGGTGGCGATCATTTTTCTGCGATCGCTGAAAGCCAGTACTACGATATTGGTCACCATCCCCGTCACCCTTTGCCTGACATTGATCGTGTTGTACGCGGTCGGGTACACCTTTAATATCATGACGCTGGGCGCGGTGGCGGCAGCCATCGGACTCATCATCGACGACGCCATCGTCGTGGTGGAGCAGATCCATCGAACCCACGAGGAACACCCGGATGAACCTTCCACAACGCTCGTTCAAAAAGCCATTCACTATCTGTTTCCGGCGATGCTGGGTTCCTCGGTGAGCACCATCGTCATCTTCATTCCGTTTGTGCTGATGAGCGGGGTGGCCGGCGCATATTTCAAGGTGATGACCAATACGATGATCATCACGCTTGTCTGCTCGTTCTTTGTCACCTGGATCGGTCTGCCGGTCATTTATCTGTTGCTAAGCCCCGTCCGGCGGCGCGATGCGAAAAAGCGGGCCGAAAAGCCGCATCTCGTCCGGCGCCA
>DATNBP010000064.1:0-8987 GCA_035572015.1 Puia sp.
GAACAAGCCCCGGACCGGGAAGGGTTCTTTTTGTTGGTGGCGAAAAGGTCGTTATACGTGCTTTCATCCATCACACCGCTTTCGTCGACGCCGAGACGCGCCATCTGACCGAGGATTCCGAACGCCTTAGTGGCAAGTCGACGCTCTTCCTTGTAAAAGTCTTCTACGTATTTGTCGACCGTCTGCTGCTCGGTGTTCCTGAGAGTGGAATCACAGGCATAGCAGTCGTATTCGAAAGTCGGCGGCGGCGGATAGTTCAGGTCGGCGTCCTTGTCCCTGGCGTGGGCCTTCCAATAACTGATGACTTCGTCGTAGTCCGCTTTGACCTGTTCGCAGTATTGAGCCGTCACCTGGTTAAGTGTTGGCGGAGAGGCTTGACCCGGCTTGGCATCCGGGGTAAGGATATTCTGGTTGGGGTCGATCTTCAGGTCCTGCAGGTCCTTCACCTGTTGCCGCGCATCCGGCTCCAGTAGTTGGTGGAGTTGATGGGTCGGGGGGTCGAGGTTGTCCTTTGGGTTGTCGAGTTGCTGAAGGAATTGCTGTTCGGACTGCAGGGCCTGATCGACCATCTTGTTCCAGGCATCGACACCTGGCCCGCTGATATGGACCGAGCCGTCGTCCGAAATGGTGATGGTCCCGCCCGGACCCGACCCTCCGTCCGGACCAGAGCCACCCGGACCGGATCCACCTCCCGGACCCGTCCCGCCGCCGGCTCCCGATCCATCGTCCTGACCCGCCCCGACGCCGGCTCCCGACCCACCGGCACCGGTAAAAATAAACGTCTTCTTTTGGGTCGTGCTCCAATGGCCGCTAAACCAAAGGAAACGGTGACTGGTATCCGGCCGGATCATAGCCTGCGGCCTGGCTGCGGTCAGAAAAAGGGACAAACTCAGCGTTAGGAGTAAATATTTCATGTTAACTGCAAGCATTAAAAGAACGCGATTTGAATTTCAGCCAGCGGTGGCGCCGGTCGCGGCAGCGGAAACTGTCGCGCCGGTGGCCTTGGCTGTGTCGGGAGTAGCGTTTTTGAATTTTTTATAAAGAGCCCCGGGTGCGGCGCAGGCGGCCGATACCGCAACATGAATGTTTTTTGTAAATCTAACGAGCCTTTGTTGCCTTGTCCATAGCAAAAAAGTGTTAGCCGGACTTCGACCATGCATGCAACGGTCGTACGGATCGGGTTGTCAGGCAGGAAACGTTTAGTTATGAGAACAACCATACTCCGGCGGACCGGAGCAAGACTCCTGCCCGGCCTGCTCCCGGTCGCTGCGGGGATCCTGCTGCTACAGGGATGCCTGAAGGATCGGATAACCGAGACCTACAGGATTTACACTCCGGTCTACACTTTGAAAGCCACCGTCTTAGCGCAGATCAACGGCAACCCGGCCGAGGCCGTTTCGCAAGCCGGGCAATTATACGTCAAAGGCAACTATATTTACCTGAACGATGTCAATGAAGGCATCCATGTCTACGATAACAGCGATGCCTCGCACCCGCACCAGGTCGCCTGGCTGAACATCCCGGGCAACAAAAATATCGCGATCAAGGGAAATATCCTCTATGCGGATATGTACCAGGACCTGCTGGCGCTGGACATCTCCGATCCTCACCAGGCAAAGGTGATCGGTTCGCTTCCGGGGTTCTTTTCCAGCAGGAATTACGGTGATCCCAACATGGTCCTTACGAGTTGGAATATTCATGATACGACCTTCCGCGTGCGGCCAACAGACATGTATTCCATTCCGGGGACTCAGATGTATACTTTCTACGGCGCCGCGGTGCCCGCGGCATTCGAGACCCTCAATGCCGGCTCGGGCGGCACGGGTATCGGGGGTTCGACAGCGGTGATGACCCTGATCGGCAACGACATATTCGCCATTCCGGAAGAGCATAGCCTGGGAGTCATAGACATTTCAGACCCCACGCAACCGAAGAAACTGTATGAAGGTTCCGCAGGCTACGATCTCGAGACCATTTTCCCGCTGCAGGACAAACTGCTGCTGGGGTCGAAAGAGGGTGTTTACATTTATTCGATCGCCGATCCGGCGAACCCGACCAGGGTAACCGAGTTCGTGCACGGCACCGCCTGCGACCCGGTGATCGCCGACGCCACCAATGCTTATGTCACGCTGCATGCCGGGACAAGTTGCGGCGGGTCCGCCAACGAGCTGGACGTGCTGGATGCAAAGAACCTTTCCTATACCCCGCTCGTCAGGAGTTATCCCATGACCAGTCCGACCGGATTGTGCAAGGACGGCTCCCTCTTATTCGTCTGTGACGGGACCGTCGTCAAAGTATTCGATGCCACGGATCCGGCCAACCTGCAATTATTGAGCTCCGCACAAGCCGGTAATCCGATGGATGTCATTGCGTACGATCATCACTTGCTCGTGGTATCCGCCGACGGACTGTATCAGTTCGGTTACAGCGATCCGTCGCACCTCGTCCAACTGAGCTATTTGCCTGTCAATCCGTCCAAATCATGAAATGGCTTATCCTGTTGGCCTGCTGCGCGCTGGCGCCGGCCCTGACCTACGCACAATCGGCCTTACATTTTCGAAGCACCGCCCATGCCGGCCTTGCCGACGGCGAAGCCGGCGGGGCTTTCTTGCTGCAAACCATCGATGGCGTTTCAAAAGGCCCCTGGTTTCTGGGAGGGGGAGCGGGGCTGGACTATTACCGCTTCCGGAGCGCCCCGCTTTTCTTGGCTGCCAGCCGGGACATTCGGCTTAACGATAAAAACGCATTAGTCCTTTTTCTGAACGGGGGCACCAACCTGCCAGTCGGCCTGGGCGGCAGCCCCCCATTCTCCAACGCCAGGCTCACCTTTCACGGCGGGGAATACTTCAGCGGTGGGGTGAGCTGGCTCCTGGGAATGCACGGTCACCGGGGGAGCGGTATACTGTTTTCTGCAGGCTATGAAATAAAGAAACTCCGGGAATCGGTCAACTCGACGGTCGTACCATGTGCTAACGGCGCAAATTGCACGCCGTTCGTCGCCTACTACGAGTACCTGAACCGGGCCTTATTCTTCATGGTCGGCTACCGGTTCTGATCCCGGACCGTGATGAGCGCAGGGTTCCGGACATCGGGTGGTGCCAGCCTGCCGAATGGCCGGCCGCATTCGGGAGGGAGGTCCTTCAACAGGGATTCGACCTCCACGGCACTTTCGGGCCGGACGGCAATGAGGAGCCCTCCGCTGGTTTGCGGGTCGGCCAACACCGGCCGTTGTTCGTCCGCCGACAAGCTGACCTTTTGACCGTAGCTGGCCCAGTTGCGGTGGGTGCCTCCGGGAATACAACCCTGATCGAGATATTTGCCAATCGACGCGATCACCGGTATTTTTTGAAAATCGATGCTCGCGGAAAGACCGGACCCCTCGCACATTTCCGCAAGATGACCCAACAACCCGAAACCCGTCACATCGGTCATCGCCGTAACGCCCGCGATCGACCCCAGCGCCTCACCCAACTTATTCAGGGTCGTCATGGTCTTCAACGCGAGCGCCGCGTCTTCAGGTTCGAGCAATCCCCGTTTCTGCGCCGTGGAAAGGATCCCCACACCGAGCGGTTTGGTCAGATAAAGGTCGCATCCTGCGGTCGCGGTGGAGTTTTTCCGGATGGATGAAGTTGCGGCAACGCCATTGACGGCAAGCCCAAACACCGGTTCGGGACAGTCAATGCTGTGGCCGCCGGCAAGCGTAATGCCGGCATCGGCGCAAACCGTCCTTGCGCCCTCGAGAACGCGCCGGGCTGTTTCCGGCGACAGTTTGTCGACCGGCCAGCCCAGGATGGCGATAGCCAGAACGGGCCGGCCACCCATCGCATACACATCGCTGATAGCGTTGGCCGAGGCGATCCGGCCAAAATCAAAGGCGTCGTCGACGATCGGCATGAAAAAGTCAGTCGTCGAGATCAGGACCTGTCCGTTACCAAGGTCCCAGACCGCCGCATCGTCGCGCGTGTCGTTGCCGACGATCAGCCTCGGGTCGGCCGGAAACCGCTGCTGGCTGTGAAGGATCTTATCGAGAATGGCGGGAGAGATCTTGCAGCCGCATCCGGCGCCGTGAGAATATTTTGTCAGTTGAATGTCCATGATGGGATACTGTTTTTTGCGATCGCCAGCAACCGGCCTGCATTTGTACGGGCATTGCCGTCGGGCGCGGGTACCGGAACGACGTTGTCGGGGTCGCGGTCGCTGAGCCCTTTGCGATACGTTTTGTCATAGTAAACCAGGACCTCCCGAACGAAGTCGGCCATCCGGCCTTCGCGGATCGCCGTCACGGCTGCTTTTGTCTGCTCCGGACCCAGTCGCCGGCTGATCCGTTCCGTGCATTCGACGAGAAAATCCGCCTCCAGCGGTCCATATTCCGCCACCAGCGCAGCGATCCGGAGCTCGTCCGGAACCTGCACATCGAAGAGCGGAGCGGCGCGCAGCTGTATCCAAAGAGGCTTTGGCAGGATCCGCTTGCCTATGTTCTGACTTTCATCCTCAATCCAAACAGGCTTGCGGTTGTCCAATCCTGATAGTCGCAATGCCAGGTCGTTTTCAAACTGCTCTTGGGTGGGTTGGATCAGGCGGTTGAGGGAGCCGTAGGTCGAGCCCTGATGTTGCGCAAGGTCTTCCAGGTCGATCGTCTGCTCACCGGACTCCCGCAACCTGGCGAGAATACGGGTTTTGCCGGAGCCGGTCATTCCGCCGATGACAGATAGCGCGTAGGGCCGTTCGAATTGGCGGAGCACCCAGTGCCGGAATGTTTTGTAGCCGCCCCGGATCAGCAAGACTTCAAATCCATAGAGGTCGAGCGCCCAGGCCAGGACAGCGCTGCGCATGCCGCCGCGCCAGCAATGAAGCGCTATCTTTTTGCCGGGGGCAAATTCCAGGGCCTGCCGGATCATAGCGGGCCACCGGGGACCCGTCAACTCGAAGCCGAGCAGAATGGCGGCCTCACGTCCCTGTTGCTTATAGGTCGTACCCACCCGCGCCCGCTCCTCATCGCTGAACAGCGGGAGGCTGACGGCGCCAGGGATATGGCCGTGGGCAAATTCGGCGGGGCTGCGGACATCGCCTACCGGAATGACCAAAGGTGCCTGGACACCCGGCACAGCGGCGCGGCCGGACGCCGTCATCAGTTCTTCTATGTCGATCGGTCGCGTCATCGCTCAACCGGAATAGGATCCGGGCGGTAAATATACGGATAGTGGAGTTTCATTAACTTTGGAATATGGCTCGACTTCGCTTATTCTTCCTGTTTTGGGGCGTCCTGGCGGCGGGGCTGTCTTCACAGGCTCAATCCATCCGGCATACCACCTGGAAGGCGTATTTTTTGCCGATCAATGACAGCGTCACGCTACGTTTCAGCTCGGATAGTATGTTGGTGCGGACGGATTCCGGCGTGACGCTGCTGCAATCCGGCTACAAGGATTCAAATAACATCGTGACACTCGAAGATAATGGTGGGGTCAACGCCTGTCCGCATTTTGCGGGCAGGTACCAGGTAAAAGTGAGGGCCGATACGCTCATCATGATCCTTAACGACGACCGCTGCGATCTCCGGAGCGGAACGCTCATGGCCAAATGGTGGGTCCGGGTGCCGGAGCCCGCCAAACCAGCGGAGCCGGCCAGGAAGAAAAAGCGTGGCAAGGGGTAACGGTAAGTTGGCCGCGGCACCAACCAAAGCCGGCGGCTTATCGGCGCGAGGAAGTAACAATTTTTTACAGATTGCCGGGATACAACCCGGAGCACCGTTGAGCATCGGGAACTGCCACTGATGCCAGTAGGGGTAGGCATGCAAGACCTCGCATCCCACCCAATTGCCTGTACGCCATAGTTTTTATGCAAAGTCAGGGACCAGGGCCGGGAACAATGTGACCCCAGGCAACGCGGTGTGAACAGGCTGGGGAAGGCCGCAAAACTAAGTGTAAACACTTATATGAGCTCAATATTTTGAATATTAAACATATCGAATGGATATTGCCCGACGTTTTTGCTAGGACCCCCAATCAACACCCATGAAGCTTGTCCAATATCCGCTTCTTCTTTTGCTGCTGCTCACCGGCATTTTCGCCGTTGCGCAGCCAGGCAATTTGAAATTTGCCCATATCGGAACCGAGGCGGGGCTTTCCCAAAACAATGTCACCTGTATCCTGCGCGACCAGCAGGGTTTTATGTGGTTCGGGACAAGGGACGGCCTGAATCATTACGATGGCTATGACTTCGATGTCTACAAGAATATTCCCGATGATACTGCCAGCCTGAGCAGCAATTTCGTCACGTCGATCATCGAGGACCGCATGGGTGATATTTGGGTAGGGACCTGGGGCGGAGGGTTGAACAGGTTCGACAAGTCTAAACACCGTTTCATCCGCTATGCGGCAGCCATCCGCTCCGACTTTATCAACGCGTTGATGCAGGACGACCAGGGCCGGATCTGGGTCGGCTCAAACGATCATGGCGTCTGGATCCTCGACCCGCGAACCGGGACAACCGTCAACTATTCGGCCAATGCCGCCGACCCCGCGAGCATCAGCGACAATGACGTCTTGTCGATCCTCGAGGACAGCGGGCACGGGATCTGGCTGGGAACATCCCGCGGCGGGTTGAACCGGTTCGATCATGCCACCAATGCATTTCAGCATTTCATGCACAGCGACGGCGATCCGGGTTCACTGGCCAACAATACGGTGCAAACGATTTACGAGGACGTCCAGCACCGGCTCTGGGCAGGTACCCGGGACGGGGGGCTCGACCTGCTGGACCGGCGGCGCGGTACTTTCCGGCACTTCCGGAATGACCCGCAAAACCCCAACAGTCTCGCGCGGAACGTGGTGCTGACAATGGCCAATGACGACGAGGGCAACCTTTGGGTGGGCACGGAGAACGGCGGGATCAGTATCCTTGATCGCAGTCTGAAGTATTTCCGGACTTACGCGCACGACGACATCGATAATACGAGCCTGATCAACAATTCGATCTATTCGCTCTACCGCGACCCTCAGGGAAATATGTGGGTCGGCACATATGACGGAGGGATCGACCTGTTCAACAAAAGCGCTAACAGGTTTATCCACTATAAGCACAGCACCTCTCCCGAAAGCCTCGCCAACAACTCCGTGCTGGACATCGTCGAGGACCGGGATCATCTTTGGATCGGCACCGATGGCGGTGGGCTTGATGAAATGGACAAAAAGACCGGTAAGTTCACGCACTACTTCCACGGTGCGCCCGACGGCAGAAGCCTCGGCGGAAATTTCGTACTGAGCCTATACAAAGCGCCCGACGGCAATTTATGGGCAGGCACCTGGGGCAACGGCATTACCGTGATCGGCAGGGACGGAAGGGTCGTCCGGCAATACCGGCACAACGATGCTGACAGCAACAGTCTCGGCGGCAACAACATCTATTCCATGACGGACGACGGTGAAGGGACCATGTGGGCCGCGACTTACGGGGAAGGCCTGAGTCAGTTCAATTCAAAGACCGGCGGATTCCATCACTACAAACACCTGGCTAACGATCCCAACAGCCCGGGAAGCGACAGGCTGCATACGCTTTTATCCGACAGCAACGGCATTCTGTGGATCGGCACCTACGACGGCGGTCTCGACAGGCTCGACGCCTACACGGGCATCTTCAAACACTATGTCCACCAGGAGGGAAAAAACAGCCTGAGCAACAATACCGTCAACTACATTTACGCCGACAGCCGGCATTTGCTGTGGGTCTGTACGGCGGACGGCCTGAACCTCCTCGACCGGAAGACCGGTCATTTTACGATATATGGCGTCAAGGACGGCTTGCCCAGCGCAGTGATCTTCGGCATCCTCGAAGACAACAACGGGATGTTGTGGATCAGCACCAACAATGGGTTGTCGCGGTTCGACCCCGAGACAGGGAAATTCAAGAATTTTTCGGCGGCCGACGGGTTGCAGTCCAACCAGTTCAAGGCCCACGCCTGTTACAAAGGGGCCAGCGGTGTCTTGTATTTTGGCGGAGTCAACGGGTTCAATAAATTCAACCCGGACAGCATCCGGGATATCGCCTTCGACCCGCCGATGCTCATCACGGACTTTTCAATTTTCAATAAAGACGTTCCCATCAGCGATTCCGCCCATCCTTCCCCGTTGAAGCAGGACATTTCGATGACAAGGTCGATCACCATCTCGCACAAAAGCTCGGTCATTTCAGTGGAATTCGCGTCGTTAAATTATACCGTCCCCGAGAAGAAACATTATGCATATATGCTGGATGGTTTCGACAAGGGGTGGAATGACGTGGGCACCAAACGCACGGCGACCTACACCAACCTCGATCCCGGCACCTACACATTTATGGTCAGGGGCTGGGATAATAACGGGAAATGGTCCAACAACATCGCCAGCCTCGAACTGACCGTGTTGCCGCCCTTCTGGAAGACCTGGTGGTTCCGGACCCTTGCCACCCTGCTGATCCTGGGTGCAGTCATCGGTATCTTCCGGTTGAGACTGCACACAGTCAGGATGCAAAAGAAGAAGTTGGAAGCCGAGGTCGACCACCGGACAAACCTGCTCGCCCTTTCGCGCGACGAGGAGCGACGGGCCCGGGAACAAGCCGAAAAGGCAAGCCGGGCCAAGAGCGAGTTCATGGCCAATATCAGTCATGAATTGCGAACGCCGATGAATGCGATCATCGGTTTCACCGACCTGGTCCTGACCACAGAATTGCAGCGGCCGCAGCGGGAATACCTGCAGAATGTGCACCGGTCTGGCTATAATCTGCTCGGCATTATCAACGATATACTCGACTATTCGAAGATGGAGGCGGGCAAACTGACGATCGAGAATACGTCATTCCGGCTTTGCCAACTGGTAGAGCAGACCGTCGACACGCTGGCGATAAAAGCATTCGAGAAAAAACTCGAACTCATATGCGAAACGGACCCCAGCCTGCCAATCCAGGTCATGGGCGATCCGGGCCGGATCCAGCAAATCCTCGTGAACCTGTTGGGC
>DATNBP010000065.1:0-3225 GCA_035572015.1 Puia sp.
CACCGTACCGCCGCGCCAAAAAGCCGTCTAGCGCATCGGTCAGAAAACTCAGCAGCAAAAGCCAACGAAAGATATGCCAATGATGCTGCACGATCAATACGATCAGTGCGAAAACCGCTGCAATCCGATAGACCGTGATGCCGTTGACAATATAGTAGGCCCGCTTCGACATCGTTCTTCCATTTCTCAAATGTAAGCCTTCCTGGGTGCATCCTCTTATATCCGCGTATTGCCCGGAATTTCTGATATTAATCAGCGCCCCTGATGACCCGCATCATATCCGAGCAAACTCAGCTGAGCGAACTTCAAGCAAATTACCTTTTATGGAAAAGATTCTCCTGGCCATTGACAGCCAAAACCTGGACGAAAATGCAGTCAACTTTGCCTGCTATGTGACCAGGCTTACGGGAAGTAAATTAACAGCCATATTCCTGGACAACTTGGTTTCCGAGGAAGAAGTGACCATCAACGTGGGCGGCGATGTCCCGTATGTGGAGTCGACGATCATCCGGGAAGGTGTAGGCGACCGGGCCAGGGCAGTAACCAGGGATCAAAATATCAGTCTTTTCCAGCAACTGACAGAAGCAGCCGGCATAGACGCGGACATCTATCGAAATACAGGTGTTCCGGCGTTTGACATCCTTGCCGAAAGCAAATTTGCCGACATACTGATCCTGGACGCCAATTCTTTTTGCGGCGCCTACGATGGCCCTCCCACCCGATTTGTAAAGGATATTTTGCAAGATGCAGGTTGTCCGGTTGTCATGGCGCCGGAAACTTTCGAAGATATCGATAACGTGGTATTTTGCTATGATGGCGGCAAATCCTCGCTCTTTGCCATGAAACAATTTTCTTATTTATTCCCGGAGTTGAAGTTGAGAAAGGCCCAGGTTATCAACCTGAAGGGTGAAGCACCTACCAGCGATGAGGTATCAGGCGTTAGCGAATGGCTGAAGATTCATTTCAGCGACGTGGAATGGCTCTTGCCGGAAGAAGAAGCAACCCTGGCCCTTTTCAATTACCTGCAGCAAAAGAAAAATGACTTCCTGGTGATGGGAGCCTATGGCAGAGGGTTACTTGCTTCGTTTTTCGAAAACGAGCCGGAGGAAGGTACCGCCAGAACCACCAGCCTGCCGATCTTCGTGACCCATTACTAAGCCCTTCAACTTATCCCAAATGGAACGGACAACCGCCGCACAACTGACACGCCAAACCGAGACCGAAAAAACCATTTTCGCAAGACGCGCCGTCAGGACTTACAAGGCCGATCCCGTCGAGCGGGCCCTGATCGAGCGCGTGCTGGATGCAGGCCGTATGGCGCCATCCGCCATGAATCGACAACCCTGGCACTTTTATATCCTGACCGACACGGAAACGATCAAGTTGTTCTCCCGGCAAATCGGAGCAAAGGTCTTCAGGGAAACCCTTCATTCCGGCGCAGCCGCTCTCGCCAAAGGGGCCAAAGAGATCGCCGGGCTTTTGCACCTTTCCCACGGTCTCGATCTCCACGCCTTTCAAGACCCGGTATTCCATGGCGCTCCCGTCGTCGTTTTCATCACCGCTCCCCGGGACAATGAATGGGCCCCGCTCGATATCGGCATGTGCGCACAGAACATCATGCTGTCTGCCCAATCCCTCGGCCTCAGCAGCTGCCCCGTCGGCTTTGGAAAATTCGTGGAAAACACCCCCGCTTATGAGAGGCTGATGATTCCCCCCTCGGAGCAGGTACAGCTTTCGATCATCATCGGCTATTCAGATGAAACTCCCGAACCACACCCGCGACGCCAGGATAACCTATCATTCATCGACTAATGACAGTATCTCGCAAAGATATTCGACAATAAAGTTGCATTCGTCACAGGCGGTAGATTCGGTATCGGACAGGCGACGGCTCTTCGAGTATCAGGCGCCATGTCTTGACTTCGCGCCAGTGCGACTGGTAATTGTCCTTTGAGTCAGATTATTCATGATTCATTTCCATGGTTTCGTCTACCTGGCATCAGGCAAAATGAGCATCACAAAAAAGGCAGGCTCGAAAGCCTGCCTCCCATTCGACGATGATAGTGTTACGGTCTTTTAAAACCACTATTCTAGCAACGTCTATCTTATCCGACAATTTTCCTGATCAAGGTAGCAGTTTTTCTACTGCCTTTCGGTCGGTTAGTTTACTGTCTTTTAAACAGCTATCTCTATCTTCCTACTTGACCGATCTACTCCGGATAATGTTGAGACAAAGCTACAACGTTTAGGAGGTGCAAGTAAATGACGGGCGTCAACCAAAAGGATGATTGTGATTCCCCAGCGAGCCAGAAGCGAACCTTAATCGATTCTCGTTTCCCGCCTCCTTCGCCACCCGGGCCCACTGCTGGCAATCCAGGCTGACGGGGTTGACTATTTTTGGGTCTTCGTCGCTATCCCCCACTCCTGGTCAGTGAATGTATTGACGCTCGGATGAACGAACGAATGCTGAACAATAATGATTTTCCAAACCTATAATATGTTTTAACAACTCCAGTGTTCAATCCGGCCCACGGGAGCAATGACCGCAGCCGCCCCGCCTGCAACGTCTGGCCATAAAAATAGGAATACCAATCCAGCCTGCCGGAATCAGAAGGCGATAAAGGAAGGATTCACGAGATTGGGTTTGTTATAGGTCAGCTCCGTCCGCCCGTCCAGCTCATAGATACCCATTCCCGCCCAATGCAGGATCGCGTGCGCGGCGGCCGTGTCCCATTCCATCGTTGCGCCTAGCCGGGGATAGATATCCGCGCGGCCTTCGACAAGGGCAGCGAATTTCAGAGAGCTCCCCGCCTGGACCAGCGTATGATCAGGAAATCCATCGAGGAAATGGTTTGTCTCCGCCGTAAAATGCGATCGCGATACGGCGATGCGCAGATGGCTCTGCCCGCGCAAATCTTCGAGATGGCGCCGCATGGGCAGCGCCGCCAGGGGCCTGACCCGGCCTTTGTCATTCCGTATCACTCCAGTGCGTGCGGAACCGGAATAAAGGATATCTTCAGAAGGCAAATAGATGACGCCCGCAACGGGGTTGCCGCCAATGATAAGGGCAATATTCACCGTGAACTCATTCCTCCCTTGCAGGAATTCTTTCGTCCCGTCCAGCGGATCGACGAGCCACAACCGGTACCAATCCTTTCTGACGTGAAAACCGATGTCCTTTCCCTCTTCCGATAAAACGGGCCAGCCCGTGGGAGCCAGAACCCC
>DATNBP010000066.1:0-23467 GCA_035572015.1 Puia sp.
TTTTTGAACACGATCTGGCGCGCGCCCTTGTAGTCGCCCCTGTGATGCGTGTGCGAGGCAGTCGCATAGATCGTAAAATCGTAGTCTTTCGACAGTTGGGCGATGATATTGTCGCCGACGTTGGCGGCGCCGCCGAAGGGAGGAAGGCCTTTCAGGCCGATGACTGCGATGCGTTTCTTAGCCATGGTTCCGGGATTGATGGTACAGCACGGTATAGTCTGAAAGAATTTTGTTCCAGGAGAAGCGGTCAAGGACCGTTTGCCGGATTTGTACCGAATCCCGGCGGAGGGCCTCGATCTGCCCGAGGGACCGGTCCGGCAGCGAATCGATGAAGACGGCGGTCTGGTCGGTGAGATAATCCGTGATGCCCGGGATGCGGCTGGCGAGGATGGTCTTGCCCATCGCCAGGGCCTCCAGCACCGAATTATTCGCCGTGGCGAATTCAAGGGGGCGGATCATCAGGGCGGCGCCGCCGTAAAGGTCGCGGAGCGCCTCATCGGACAGGTTGTAGAGATACCGGATGTTCGGAAAGGGATCCAGCCGGTCCTTCAGCCCCACGATCACGAAGGTGCGGCGGGGATTGGCGCGGACGAATTCGGAAAGCAGGGCCCGGTCGAGACCGTGGGCGCCGACACAAAGGACATATCCTCCGGGCTCGAAACCTGCGGGAGGTTTGGCCAGCGCGGGATCCCAGAAGACCGTATCGACGCCGTGCGGGATGAACCGCGATTTTGACTGGTAACGGTCCGGGATAGCCGCCAGGAGATTGGTCGATACGCAGGCGATGGATGCCGCGTTCCTGAGCGCCCGCCGCTGGAGCACGCGGTATTTCAAAAACATGAACACTTTTTGTTTCAGCCGGTGGTACCGGACGACCCCCGGCATGACGTGAAAGGTGACGGTGTACCCACCGGAAGGCAAGGCGAAGCTGCAGTCCTCGTATAACGCGTGGACCGCCTCGTATTGCGCGGCAAGGGCGGCGCCTTTGCGGGAAATGGCAATGCGTTTTGAAAAAAAGAAATCGCGCCGGCCGCCCCTGACGGCGATCACCCGGATCCGGCCCTCGGCAAATTCACGTTCCTCCCGGTCCCAGGTCACTACGGCGACCTCATTGGTTTCCGCGGCGAATTGCACAAGGCGCTGGAATCCGCTGTGGAGAGAATGATGGGAGTTGTTGGTCCAATGGTGGGTCAGGAAGAGGATCTTCATTTTTTTTGTTTCCATTTTACAATGGCGAAATTTTTCAGGATACCGGCCATTCGCCGGACGGCGATCAGGGATCCGATGAACGGCCCCCGGTGTTTCATGGCGAAGTACCGGGTCTTCCACCAGGAATTGATGGAATACCTGTTGCGGAAACTGCGGAACAGCGCCCGGAGCGACGGGTTATTATACACGGCGCCCGCCGATGTCAGCCGGACGTTCTCATATACGCGGGCATTGTAAGAGATCAGCACCGGGATGCCGTTGCACGAGGCCGTGTAGGTAAAATCGGTTTCGGAGCTGTACTGCACCAGCCGCTCGTCGTACAGGCCAAAGCGGTCGAACAGGTGGGCGGGATAAAGAATGCCCCGTCCGGACAGCACGACCGAAGGCCTGACGCCCGTGAGGGATTCTTCCCGAACCTCGGAAAATTTAGGCAGGTAGTTGAATTCCTTCAAACGTCGGTCGATTGTCGAGACGCCGGAGAACGTGATGACCCTGGGCGTGGAAGCGCTCAGGGATACCGAACCCACGATCGCGTCCGGCCCCGCGGCGAGCTGATCACGGACGATCGTCCGCACATAATCCTCGTCGAACGTAAGATCGTCGTTGAGGGTCAGAATATAATTACAGCCAAGCTCGCGACTCCTTTTGATACCTTCGTTGATCGACCGGGTATACCACCAGTTGCCGTCACCGTGCACGATGGACGCGCCCGGAAATTCCGCCGCCAGCATGTCCAGGGTGCCGTCCGTGGAGCCGTCGACGACCACCACGGGCAGAATATTGAAGGGCGGGAAGGCGTCAGGCGCCGCGGGATTGTTGTGTTGGGCTTTCAGACAGCCGAGGACCTTCCGCAAGCTGTCGACCCGGTTGAACGTGGGAATGACGGCGCCGATGCGGACCGCCGGGGACTCGCCTCCGATCGCGGCAGGGTTAGGTGGAAGGTTGGTCATACGCCATTGTATTCTTGCCCAGCTGAAGTTTCCGGGACCGGCTCGCGACCGGCGTTTTCCCAGATGCGAATGTAATGCCACAATACAGCGCCAGGGCGATAAAAAACGCTTTGAAGAAATAATCTTCCGAAAAAGCCAGCATGATCAGCAGGATCAGCATCAGCCACGCATTCGTCCGGCTTCCCAGCAGGAGGTAAAAGCTTTTCCAGTTGTAAAAAAGAAAAAGGATGAAAAAGAATACGCCGTAGGTCGCCAGCAGCACTCCGATGCCATTGTTACGGTGGCGCTCCCGGAGGTCCGCATTGTAGAATTCTTTGCCGAAGTGCATTTCCACATTCCGGCCGGTGCCGACGAAGGGATGATCCCGTGTCGACTCCAGGTCGGCGTTCAGGCTGCTGAAGCGGCTTTCGCCTGTCTTGCGACTGCCGCGTTTTTCGATTTGCTCGTCGATCTTCTTGTTGAGGAAGTCCAGCCGCGTGAAGGCGAAATATCCGCCGGCGACGACGACCAGCAGCAGGAACAGCGAGATCAGCGGTCTGCGGGCGATAAAATTCTTGAGATAGGCGACGATGACAAAGAAAAGTGCAATATAGGTCGTGGTGGAAAGGGTGGTCAGGATCGTAATGATATAGATGATGCTGAACCGGGACATCAGCTTCTTTTTTCGATAGAAAAGGTTGATGAAAAGGGCAAGACAGCAGAAGCCGCCATGCGTCCCCGGCTCCCAGTAAAACCCGGAGTTGCGGTTGAATGTGATCTGGCCGAGGTTGAAAATGATGAGGTTATAAGGGGCCTCATAGAATGCGCCCGTGTCGGCCCGGTGGAAGGGGCACTGGGTATATTTCGCCACATGGTCGATCAGGAAATGCGCGAGGGGCTTTATCAGCACGCAGGGGAAATAAAAGAAAAGGCTGATGACCGCGAAGACATAGACAAACCGGACGAACTGATCGAAGAATTTCCGGCCAAGGATGCGGATCGACAGGACGGCGAACGCGATGCGCAGGTACTCGCCCAGGAAGGTCTTGAGCGGGAAGACGTGGTATGTGAGCGTTTGGGATGTTTGGAGCACCGTCAGGACCATGATATAGGTCCAGAAGTAGCCATTGAAACGCGTGTCGTCTTCGCCTTTCAGGAACCAACAGCCCACGAGGACGATGAACGACATGGCGAGCATCTCGATCGACTCGTAGAAGAACGGGTTGGCGGTGTTGCCGATCAGCAGGAACATCGTCACCCAGTTCATCCATGCGGGGTTGGGGGATGACCCGGTGAGGCTTCGGCGACCGACAGTTGTATTATGGCTGAGGGACAATGGCATGGGTCGGCACGCGGCGGGGTTTACGGTTTCGCAATCGGATGACGAGGGCGTCACGCCAGAACCAGGAGTGCTTTGTCGCCACATGGTGCCGGGCGAACTGGGTCCCTGTGAAAAGGTAACGGGGCAGCAGCGGCCAGTGAATATCCTTAATGTCGAGGATGATCTCGTCGAGCGTCCAGGTGTCGCCAAACCGGTCGGCCAGGATAGCGAATGTCGTTTGCTCCGAGAACGGTTCGTTAAAGATGCGCATGAATTCCATGAGCCCTTCGAATTCCGGGTAATTGTCGTAGACCGATCCCGACAGGTAGACGACGCCGCAGTTGACGGCGGGTTTGTCCATCAGGTCCTCGCGGTGGAGGTAGCGAATGGCCGGCGGGTGGTAACAGTGCATGTTGTCCCGGGAGATGCGCATGACGCAGGCCGAAGGGACCGCCTTCGCCAAGGCTTCGGCGGCCGAAGGGACCGCCTTCGCCAAGGCTTCGGCGGCCGAAGGCACTGCCTTCGCTAAAGCTTCGGCGGCCGAAGGAAAACTGGGTTGGGCGAACCAAAGCACATCCGTATCGCAATAGAAAACGGGACGCCGTTCCGCTTCCGCCAGGACCGACAGCAGCTTCCGGGCATAGGGGTTCACCTGCGCAAAATCGATAATGGCCCGGCGGCCTTTAGCGCGGTGCCACGCGGCGCAGTCCTCCCAGGATTTGATCTCCCAGGGGTAGGGCCAGAAGCGGAGCGCTGCTTCGAGGACCTCTTTCGGCGTGCCGTCCGAGACGAGCGTGAGACGGGGGATCTTCTCCCAGTTATAATATATCGAAAGCAGGACCGCCTTCATCATTTTGGCGCCCTTGCGGCCGGAGAAAAGCAGCAGGTCCGTGCCGGCGAGCGGTTTATCGGCGGCGAGTTTGCGGGGAAAGGCAAGGGTAAAGGCCAGCCGGCAACAGCGCCCCAGCAGGCTGTAGCATTTTTCAACAACAATGGAGCTGATCGTTATTTTACCCATATGCCGGTGGCTTTGCCGCTCATGATCTTATTATACTGGATACGGTAGAGGATCGTCACGGGGAGGCTCGTGCAGATCATCGCCAGGATGACGCCTTTCGGGCCAAGGTGCAGGACCTTACAAAACAGCCAGGCGAAGGGGATGTCCATCACGATCGTGTAAATGGCCGTGTACAGTTGCAGCCGGATCTTCCCCGTGCCGTTGAGAAAGATATGCTGAGGGGCGGCGATCAGGCTGATGACCGTATAGACACACATCGTGACCTGCATGCTGAGGGGAACCCGCACCGCGTGGTGCAGCCAGAGCCCGATAAGGGGCCCGGCGAGGGCGGTCTGCACGAGGACCATGACCATCAGCAGGTAAGTGACCTTTTCCATCCGGCGGATGGTGTTGCGGACCCAATCGAATTCCTGTCGCACATAGGCATCGGTGAACGCGGACCAGTAGGTAGCCGTGATGATGCCGTTGGCCAGCAGGGCGATCGTAAAATACTTGTAGGCGATATTGTAGACCGTCACCGTGGAAGGGTCGAACCACCGGATAAGGAGGATATTGGCGGTCGAGTACATGACGATGAAGGCGATCTGGATCACGAAGAACTGGAAGCCGAGGCCGAAGAGGTCGCGCGAGTGTCTGAGCCGGATATGGCGGATGCCGGGCGCGATGGCTCGATATTTCCAACCAAGGAAGATCAGGTTGAAGAGCAGCAGTACGCAGACCGGCGAGGCGCTGAATACGACCGAGACCCAAAAGAGCGACCCGTGGGTCGTGAGCGTCAGGATATAGATGACGATGAGCGAGACAACGTTGCCCAGCGGAGCGATCAGGTTGGTGAGAGCGGGTTCCTGGTGCGCATACAGGATATTGCCGATGAGGTTGAGGATGAACTGGAGACAAAAAAAGGAAAAGACCACCAGCATCATCCGGCTGAGCTCGCCTGCCAGATCCTGCGGCGTGTTGAGGATACTGGCCCAGTTCAGGAAGGGGCTGACGACCCAGAACAACAGCATCAGGGTAAGAAAGATCGCCGCGACGCACGCATAGGAGGTGCTGATATAGACTTTCGCCAACCGGTTGTCGCCTTTGGCAAGCGCCTCGGACAATTTGTTGCGCAGGCCGTTGCCGATACCGACGTCGAAAAAGCTGAACCAACCGACGATCGAAGCCATCGTCAGCCAGATGCCATAGCGTTGGGTATCGAGATAGTGTAAGGTAAGGGGCACGAGTGCGAACTGGCAACCGATACTCATCCCCTTAATGAGAAAAGAATAGACGATGTGCCGGTTTGCCTTTGCGGTTCTGGCATGACCCCCGGAAAACCGGGCCTTTATTTTGGTCAGATAGATCATGATTCCCTTAGTCTTTGAAATAGACGGCCTTCTTGATTTTCTTCCGGCTCGGGGGGGTGTCGTTCAGCACCACCACCATGTTCCTGACCGTCTCTTCTCCGGCGGTGTTGTTGATGAAGGACAATTCCTTCACGGTGCTGTAGCCGATGCGCAACAGGAAGAGATTGATATCCGCGAAAACGGCCATAGTGCGGGCGTCGCTCAGGAGACTGATGGGCGGATTGTCGACGATGATATAGTCGAACCCTTCCCGCGCTTCCTTCATGAATTTTTCCATCGCCGGCGTGTCCATCAATTCGGAGAGGGGGCTTTCCGGCTGGCCGGCACGAACATAGCTGAGCCCGGGGATGTCGGTGGAAGCGGGCAGTTCCCAAAAGGAGGCCGTCCCTTCGAGATAGTCCGTCATCGCTTTGCGGGGTTGGGCGCCGACCAGTTCCTCCGAATGCGCGTTGTGCTTATCGGCTTCGATCAGGAGCGCCTTCTTGCTGCCGAGCGCCAGCAGGGATGCCAGGTTGACGGCAACAAAAGATTTCCCCTCGCCGGAGCTTGCGCTATGGACGGCGATCGTGCCCCCCGTGTTGTCCTTCAACAGATACCGCAGGTTTGCCCGGAGGTTGCGGAAGGATTCGGTGATCTCGGAATGCGGATGTTGCGTGACAGGCAGTTCGGTCTTCAGGCGGTTATGCGGGATCTGGCCGGCTACGGAGAGGTGCAGGGCTGCGATGACCTCCTCGGGCTCCCGCAAGCGGTCGTTGGTATATTGATTGAGCAGCACCAGGCCCAACGTCACGAGCATCCCGAGGATGACGCCGATGGCCGCGGCAACGGCGGGTTTCAGGCCGATCGGGCCGGTGGTGGGAATGGTTGCGGGGTCGAGGATCTTGGCGTCCGGGTTGTTCGACGCGAGGGCGATGCCGGCTTCCGCCCGTTTTTGCAGGAGGAAATTGTAGAGCGTGCTGTTGACGTCAAAGCCGCGTTTGATGTCGAGGTAGGACCGCTCGGTGGCCGGGATGCCGGTGAGGCGGGTGTTGGTTTCGCGTTTTTGTTGTTCGAGTGCCGAGATCTGGTCCTTTATCGCGTTGAGGTGGCTATTAATGTTGTTGACGATCAGTTGCTGCGTGAGCCTGATGTCGTCATTCAACGCGATCATTTTGGGATTCTTCGGCTGGACGGAGAAGGAGAGGGCGGTACGCTCGCTGTACAGGGACGCCAGCTTCTGTACATTCGCGCTCAGGTCGGGGTCCGGGTCCCCGAGCGGCGGGGCGACAAAACTTTTCAGGCTATCTCCGGCGGCGAGGTGGCGGTTCATGCCGTTGAAATAATCCATTTTCAATTTCAGGATATTCTCCTGTTTGTCCAGGTCCTCGACCTTTTGGAGGACCATGGAGCTTTCCGTCGTCAGGTCGACCACGCGGTTGCGCGTTCGGAAGTCCGTGTAGCGGTCGCCCGCGGTGCGGAGCGAGTCGGCTACGCCCGAGATCAGGGTGCGGATAAAGGAAAGGGTGTTGACGGCCGACTGGTTCTTCTGCTCCAACCCGAACTTCTGATACGTATCCCCCAGCGCATTCAGGTAGTCGACATTGCGAAGGACGTTCTCACCCTTCAGGTCGACCGTGAGCACGTCGCTTTCGGGCGCGACGATCTTTACTTCCAGGGCGCCCTGGTATTCGATGGCCAGGAAGTTGAGGTCGTTGAAGTCGAGGATATACTGGGTGCCGTTGGCAGGGACTGCCGGGGTCGCGGGGTAGAGAGTGAACCGGAACCAGTCGTTGACGAAAGGCTGGCCATAGCTGGCGACGGTGTTGAAACGGATGATCCGGTCCGTATCCGAAACCCTGTCCTTATGATCGCACTGCACGCGGTACCGGGTCGCGGACAGCGGCGTAATGATGAGGTCGACGCCCTTCAGGACCGAATCTTCGATAAAATCGACGGTGAACGGGTCTTGTTTATAGAGGTCCTTTTTTCCGACGAGCGATTTCCTGTACCAGCGGGTTTTCCAATTGAGGTTCTGCAGCGTTTTCAATTGCAGGCTGTACGCGGAAAGGACCGTCTGCTCGTCCTGCACATTGATGGGATTCTCCTGGATCTGGACGTTGTTGTCGAGACTGGTGTTCAGCGGGACCTGGTGCGGGGCGTTGACGAGCAGGATCGTCATCGTACTGCGGTAACCGCCGGGAAAGGCCTTGTGCAGCAAAAAAGCCACACCGAACCCAAGCGCGCCCGCCAGCAGGAACCAATACCAGTTCCGCAGGATGGCGGGCAGGATCATTTTCTTGTTGAAGCTCTTGCCGCTGTGAAAGCCCGACTGCCGGGGATTATTATTAGGGTCCATGGCGTTCGTCATTTGTGTAGATAGTTCAACAGCAGCAGTATGGCCGACAGCGAGCCGACCACGATGCCGACGAAGGGCAGCTTTTGCTGAAGCCCCTTGTTCTTCCCCGGCTGAAGGACGACCACGTCGTCCGGCTGCAGGTACCAGGCCGGGGACTGGACCGAGGATTTGCTGTTGAGGTTGATGGAATAGGTCTTTGTACCCGTTGGCATGGGCCGCAGCACCAATACGTCTTTCAGTTTGGCATAATCGCTGGTGCCCTGGGCCATGCTGATGGCGTCGAGGACGGTAATAAAACTATTGTAATTGTAATAGATGCCAGGCATTTTGACTTCGCCGAGCACGGTGATCTTGTAGCTCAGCAGACGGACCTTGACGGCCGAATTTTTCAGGTATTGCCGCGAGACGGACTGGATGCTGTCTTCCGCTTCGGGCACCGTCAGGCCCGAGACGCCGATCTTGCCGAACATCGGGAGCGTGATATTGCCCTCGGGATCGACGATATACCCGTTCACTGCCCGGGAAGCGGTGCCTTCGAAGGCCACGCCGATAGGCGTGCCATTGCTCGTCGGGTCGGTCTGCCTGGTGAGATCCTGGTCCGGTGTCGAGATGCCGATATAGAGATTGTCTTTTGGCCGGATATGATAGACGGGCGCAGCTTTTGGTCCAGGGAGCGTCTGGTTGGCGCTCAGGTCCTGCATGATGGTCAGCTTTTTGGCATTGGTGCAGGAGGAGCAGGTGAACAGAAACCAAACAGCGCATAGAGCGGTCAGGACCAGTAAGCCAGCGTACTTTTTCATTTTATAAAAATAAGTAATTTAGGGCCAGTACGGATTGATGTTAAGGGGGTTCACCACGTCAAAAAGCATTTTTACGGGTTTTTTTCCCGACGAGCGTGAGCAAAATGATATACAGGTCGAGCCAGAAATTCCAGTGTTCGATATACCACAGGTCGTGGAGGGTCCGGCCCCAATATTGAAGTTTCGTTTCGGTGGGGCCGCGCCAGCCATTGACCTGGGCCCAGCCCGTGATACCCGGCTTGATGGTGTGCCGCATCATGTACGGCCCCATTTTTTGTTGCAAGGTCTTATTGAGATTGAGCCGGTGGGGACGGGGTCCCACGATCGACATGTCGTTGGTCAGGACGTTGAGCAATTGCGGCAACTCGTCAAGGCTGTATTTCCGCAAAAATTTTCCCAGCCGCGTAATGCGGCGGTCGTTTTGAACGGTGGAATGAAGCTGGTTGTCCGGCGTCGGCTGGTAGATCATGGTCCGGAACTTATAGATCGTGAAAGGAGCGCCCGTCACGCCCAGCCGGTGGGTCTTGAAGAAGATGGGACCCTTGCCGGTTAGTTTGATCGCAATGGCGATCAGCAGACCCAGCGGAAGCAGGCACAATATCATGAATGACGCGAAACCGATGTCGAATGCCCGTTTGAGGAAGCGGTTCGCGTAGGTGTCCAGCGGGAAGGTCCGCATCTGGAGGAGCGGAATGTCGCCCAGGCTGCCGACTTTGAAATGCATCTCCTGGCTGCCGGCGAAATTCGGCACGAGGTGGGTGCGGACGCCGTTCCGTTCGGCCACGGCGATCAGGTTCTTTATTTTTTCCACCTCGCTCAGCGGCAGGACGATAAAGGCGTCTTCGAACGGCCGCGTGTCGAAGATCTTTTGGAAGTCGGACACCGATCCGATCACGTTGTGGTTCGGGTCCTTGGCCGGACGGTCGGCCAACAGGCCGATCGGCGCGATGCCCAAATATTTATTGGTCAGGAAATAATCCTGCAACTGAGAGCCCAGCTTGTTGTCGCCGATGATGATGGTGGGCTTCAGGTACAAATGGGTGTTGAAGAAATACCGGAAAAAGAACCAGGAGGACACGCAGAATTTCAACAGGAAGAAAAGGGAGATCGTGGTCAGGTATTGCCTTTTCGGACAGGCAGTCTGGTCGATGAAAAGGAGGATCAGCGCCGTGAAGGCGAAATAATACACGAAACGCCTTACGAGCGACCGCGCCATTTTGGGGTAGTCGGATTTCAGGTCCCGCAGATTTTCTACGAAAACGGGGCTGACGATGACGTAACCTATATTAAGGACGATCAATAAATTCTTGATGCAATCCGGATCTCCTTCGTCGAGGAACAACCTAACGAGAAAAAAAGAAGCGTTTAGGATGAACAGATCAACAGAGAGGATCAACAGGTGGATTTCCCTGGGTCTCAATCTCATTTAAAAGCGTTTAAGATTTTATACGACTCAGCAAAAGTTCCTCCGGTTCAATCGGGGTTGTAGGGATTGTTAACGATGCTCTTAACGAATAATGGAACAGGGTTTGCAAATAACTCCTGGTTGTTGTGGCAGCTATCGAGGTATGGTTTCTCTAATAAAGAAAGGATTTACAACATTCTGGATTAACCAGGATCGAGATGTGGGTTTTCTCGGGGCGAAATTAAGGATTAAAAACGACTTCAGTGTTTTTTTTACGTATTCATACATTCAAATACTTAAAAATGAACATCAAAATAATATACTCTATTTTAACAATACTGGTGCCAAATTTTGCGGCGGTCGTTCCGGCCAGGGCGAACACCTACTATATTTCATCCATAAGTGGCGATGACTCAAGGTCTTTGGACCAGGCGCAGCGGCCGGGGACGCCGTGGCGAACGCTCGCCAGGCTGAACCAGATTTTTCCCCAACTCAGGCCCGGCGATTCGGTACTTCTCAAACGCGGGGAGACGTACTATGGGTCGATCGTCGCCGGCGCGTCCGGGGAAGAGGGGAAGCCCATCGTCCTGGGGGCATATGGCCGGGGAGACGAACCGGTCATCAGCGGCTTCTCCCGGTTAAGCGCGTGGAGGCCCGGCAGCACTAACGGTGTCTGGCAGGCGTCATGTCCCGGATGCGGAGTGCGCGTCAACACGGTGGTCGCCGGGGACGTGCCGCTTCCCATGGGCCGGTATCCCAATAGCGGCTACCTGACGATCCGGCAGCACAGCGGGAACAATTCGATTACGGATAACAGTTTGGCCGGCGGCAACGATTGGACTGGCGCGGACCTGGTCATCAGGAAGAACCGGTTCATCCTCGACCGCAGCACGATCCTGTCCCAGCAGGGCGGCACGCTCACGTACAAAGGGGGGTCCTTCTATCAGCCGACGGATAATTTCGGCTACTTTATCCAGAACGATATCCGGACGCTCGATCGGCCCGGGGAATGGTATTATGACCCCAAGGCACATACGATGAACATGTATTATGGCGCAGGACCGGTTCCCCCGGACGTCATGGCATCCAGCGTCGACACGTTGGTCACTGTCAAAGGAAGACAGCACCTGGTCTTCAGCGGGCTGACCTTTACCGGCAGCAACGGGGACGCATTCTTTATTTCGGACGCGGGCGATATCCGGGTGTCGGCCTGCAGGATCCTCTTTTCCTCGCTGGATGGCGTGGACGTGACCAAATCGACGGGCATCGTACTCGACCACCTGAGCATAGACCACTCCGATGACGACGGGATCGATCTGTTCGCCTCGGGGAGTACGGTTTCCGACTGTATCATCCGGCACTCCGGGAACATCCCGGGGATGGGCAACCCGGAGCGTTCCTACATCGGGATCAATGTGAGCGGCGCGAACAATACCATTCAATTTAATACTGTAGATACCACCGGCTATGTGGGTATTTTTTTCCTCATCGGACCGAATACGATCCGGAACAACAAGGTGGACTACTTCTGTTTCGTGAAGGACGACGGCGGAGGGATCTACACCTGGTCGGGCGATATCGATTCGGCGACCCGGCGGACCGCGGGTGTCGTGACCGGGAATATCGTGCTGAACGGCATCACCGCCGCCGACGGCACGGACAACCGGCAGGCGGGCATCGCCAACGGGATCTACCTGGATGAAAATACCGGCCAGATCGAAGTGAGCGACAATACGGTGGCGCATTGCACCGCGGGGATCTTCATCCAGGACTCGCACGAGGTGACGGTGAAAGGCAATACCTTGTACGATAACGGCGCGCAGATCTCGGTGCGGCATGCATTGGCGAAAGGGACTTTGCGGGACAACGATATTTCAGACAATACGGCGATGGCGGCCAGGAAAGACCAGACCGTCCTGCTGCTGAGCTCGGGTGTGTCGGGGGAGGTCAATTCCTTTACCCGGATGCATGACAACCACTACGCCTCCGGCGGCGGCGGTTCGTTTTACAAAACGGTCGTGCGGCAGAACGACCGGAGTGTGCAGGACAAGGGCGAACTGGGGGACTGGCAGTCCAAATACGGCAAGGACGAGCACTCCGCAACGCTGGCGCCCGCCGGCGGTGTCCGGTTCGAATATAATGCGACCAGGACGGTAAAATCAGTACCTTTAGACGGGACGTACAAGGATCCCGCCGGGAAGGTGTTTCGGGGGGAGCTCAAACTGGAACCTTATCATTCCGAAATCCTGATCCCTCAGTAGACCGTAACGAGAATGGGGCGGGCCGCATTGGACTGCGGCTGACCGCAATAATCCCTCAGCAGACCGCATCAAGACCAAACGACATCCATCATTGAAACCCTTAACGCGCAGAGCATTTCTTCAACGGGCGGGTATTGTGGCAGGCGGGGCCTACCCGGCGATGCTGGCCCTGGGGATCGTGCCGGCCGCGCCGGCGCATCCATTCCGGCCGGAGGGTAACGGCCAGGGGCGGGAAGTGTTGATCCTTGGCGCCGGGCTGGCGGGGATGGCGGCGGCGTATGAACTCGGCAAACTGGGATACCATTGCACCATCCTCGAAGCCCGCGACCGGGCGGGGGGGCGGTGCTGGACCGTCCGGAAAGGGTCGGTCAACGAAGAAACGGGTTTTGGCCGGCAGGTGGCGGACCTGGCGCCGGGACAATATTTCAACGCGGGACCTTCACGTATCCCCCATCACCACGGGCTGACGCTCCATTATTGCCGGGAGCTGGGAGTGCCGGTGGAGGTCTATAGCAATGTCAACGAGAATGCTTATTTCTTCAGCGAGGGCACGGGGCCTTTGTCCAACCGGAAGATCCGGGTCCGCGAGGTGCACAACGATCTGCGCGGCTGGATGGCCGAGTTGCTGGCCAAGGGGCTGGACGGCGGAAAGATCGACGCCGGGATGAGCCGGGAAGACACCCTGAAGGTCGTCGAGTTCCTCCGGGCCGAGGGCGGGCTGGATATCGACAAATTGTACAAAGCGGGGTCCCGCAGGGGATACATCGAGTCCCCCGGCGCGGGCGGCCGGGAGGGCAAACTCGGCGATCCGTATACTTTGCTGGAGCTGTTGCGGTCCGGGCTGCTGGACCCGGATTTCTACAACGTGGCGGAATATGTCTATGAGTTGCAGGGGACGCTGTTGCAGGCCGTCGGAGGGATGGACAGGATAGCGGCCGCATTGGAAAAGCAGGTCGGTCAGCAAATCCGCTTCGGCGCTGAAGTGCGATCGATCAGGAATACGGGGCAGGGTGTACAAGTCATTTACCAGACCGCAACCGGCACCCAATCGGTCGGGGCGCCGTTTTGCATTTGCACGATCCCCTTGCCCGTGCTGAGCGATATCGACCACAATTTCTCCTCAGATACGAGCCGGGCGATCGATTCGGTCGTCTATATGGCGACAGGAAAGATCGGTCTGCAATTCAAACGCAGGTTTTGGGAGGAGGACGAGGGGATCTACGGGGGCATCACGCACACCAATAACCAACTCACCCAGCTCTTTTATCCCGCGTATGATTATTTGAGCGGTAGGGGCATATTGATCGGATATTATAACTTTAATGAGAAGGCCGTCGCGACCGGCAAATTGTCTTACGCCGGGCGCGAAAAGCTCGCGCTGGAAAAAGGGGCCCTGATCCACCCGCAATACCGGGAAGAATTTGAAACATCGTTTTCAGTGAGCTGGCACAAGACGCGGTACAACCTGGGGGGATGGGCGCTGTATTCGGCCGAAGAGCGGCTGCGCCTCTACAAACCGTTGCTGGTCCCCGATGGAAATGTCTGGTTCGCCGGCGAGCACATGACCTGGCTGAATGCATGGATGGCCGGGGCCTTCGAGTCCGCGCGGGCGGTGGTGGCGGCGCTGCACAGCCGCGTGACGGGGCAAACCTATTCGTATCCTGTGTCGGGAAGTTAAATCACTCACCAAAAACACATACTTATGGGCAACAAGATCAGTCGACGCGCCTTACTCAGGAGGAGCGCCGTATTAGCGGGCGGGCTGCCTTTTTCCGGGAGCCTGTTCAGCCATTTGCAGGCCGCCCCTGCGGTCAACGGCCACGCGGCCAGTCCGTTCTCGTCGGAAGGTTGGACGGAGAGGGATATTGCCCTGGCCGCGGTCGAGCCGCTGAAAGCCCGGCTCTTTGCCAACGAGAACCCGTTCGGGCCGTCCGGTAAGGCCAAGAAGGCGATCGTGGAAACGCTCCCGGTCGCCTACCAGTATCCTTTCATGGAGCTGGGCGACCTGACCTCAAAGATCGCGGCCTTCGAGAAGATCGATCAGAAAAATATTTTGCTCGCCGCCGGTTCCACCCCGCTGCTGATGGCTGCGGCGCTGGCGTATTACAAGCCCGGCTGCAATGTAGTCTCCGCCGATCCGACCTATGCCGATCTGCCCGGGAGGGCTGAACGGGTGGGCGCGAAATGGATCAAGGTCCCGCTGACAGCGGAGTATAAACTGGACCTCGAGGCGATGGAAAAGGCGGTGGATGAGCATACCGCCATCGTGTATGTCTGCAATCCCAACAACCCCACGGCTACGGTGGTCGACAATGAGCAATTGCGGGCCTTTGTCGACCGGGTGTCGAAGAAGACGGTGGTCTTCCTGGACGAGGCCTATATCGATTATCTGCCCGACCCGCAGGGCACCACGCTGGTCCCCGTCGCCAACAGCAATCCCAACGTCATCGTGGCGAGAACGTTCTCCAAATTGTACGGATTTGCCGGGCTGCGCCTCGGGTACGTGGTGACCCGACCGGAGACCATCGATAAGCTGCAAGCCTATACGGTAGCCTTTATGTCGATCTCGACGACCACGCTGCAGGCGGCCATCGCGACCTATCAGGACAGGGAGTCGCTCGACTCCGCTTTGCAAAAGACCGTCGCCTCGAAAGAATACCTGTACGACGTGCTCCGGAAGGAAGGGTATTCATATATCCCGTCGGTCGCCAATTTTGTGATGTTCCCGATCAAAATGGAGGGCAAGCAATTCGTGGACGAGATGATGAAACGCAGCGTGGGGGTCCGGTACTGGAAGTTCGGCGGCCGGGACTGGTGCAGGATCAGCATCGGCCGGATGGATGAGATGCAGGCCTTCGCCGAGGCTTTTAAAGATATATCTTAATCAATCCGATGGGCATGAACCGAATGATGTTAGCCCTGTGCCTGCTCGTGGCGGGCGCGGGGGGGCTGCGGGCGCAGGACACGGCCGGCGTCCGGTCGATCACGATGGAAGAATACGAAAAGGCGAGGACGTTTACGGTGGGCGATCCGGACAAGGATACGTATGTGAAGTTTGATAACGTATATGTGCTGGACCATCATGATTTCGGGAAGCCGTATTTTATTACGGGAGATGACGGGAAACGGAAGCGCATCGATCTGTACAAATTGCTGCTGCGGCAGGACCGCGTCGAATTGGGTACCGTCATTTTCTATACCACGGAAACGGGCAAGCGCTACACGGCCTGCTTGCCGGGATACAGGGCTTCTCCCGCCGTCTGGCGGAAATATTTCGAGGACATCCATGCGATCGACAGGATAGAACCCACTTTTGTGCTGAAACTCTCCTACGTGCTTTCGGAGGAGCTTGGGTTTCAACTGTACCGGGCCGCCCACAGCCAGCAGGATGCGGCGACCGGCCGGGAGGAGAAAGGGACATACGGGAACGACATCTGTTTTCCCGGGGACATGCGGGTTGAAATGGCGGACGGGACCCTTAAGGCGATCGCATCCGTGCGGCCGGGAGATATCGTGACCACGGTGGACCCGGTGACACAGGCGCGGCAGCGGGTGCGCGTACGGGCGTTGACGGTGCATGCGGCGAAGAATTATGCGATCACGACCTTGATGCTGGTCGCGGCGTCGTCCCCGGGGGCGCATGAGGTCAAATTATCCGCCAGATTCCTGGAGGCGACGCCCAACCACCCGATGGAAACGGCTTCGGGAGAAAAAAAGGCGGGCGACCTGTT
Organism: Puia sp.; assembly: GCA_035572015.1. Lineage (GTDB taxonomy): Bacteria > Bacteroidota > Bacteroidia > Chitinophagales > Chitinophagaceae > Puia. Next base: position 16,359 of record DATNBP010000066.1, read on the forward strand.
GGTGGGGGATACGATGATCTGCCGGGACGCGGGCTCGGGGAAATTACGCCGGTTCGTGGTTTGGGATAAGACGGAGTCTGCCGGGGGCGAGCAGCGGGTGTATAATATCGTCGTTGCCGGCGGGACGACGCTTATCCTGAATGGCGTGGTCGTCATGCAGAAGTGAGGTGACCCGGATGCTATCGGAAGCCGTTCCGCCGCTTTGCTTACCCCGCGGCAGGAGGCTGTCGCCTGCCGGGCTCGCGAGTCCCCGTCAAGGTAGGGTACGGACGGCGGAATCCCAAGCGGATGCCAGTATTTTGTGATATTTTTGCCGGATGCAAAAGCCGGTACTGGTGATCAAGTTGGGGACGGCCGTGGTGACGGACGAGCAGGGAATGATAGCCCCCTCCACGATCAGGAAGGTGGCTGCCGATGTTGCTTCGTTGGCGAAGGACTACCGCGTCGTGCTGGTGTCCAGCGGGGCGGTGGGAAGCGGGCGCGGGTTCTTCAGGGGCTACAAGGGCACGTTGCCCGAACGGAAGGCTGCCGCCGCGGTGGGCAACCCGATCCTGATCAGGCATTATGAAGAACAATTCAGCGAATACGGGATGCCGGTAGCGCAGGCGCTTTGCGAAAGGCAGCATTTTTCGAACCGCCTCCGGTTCCTGCAACTGAAGGAGACCTTCCAGGTCTTCTGGGACAATGGCATCCTGCCGGTCATGAACGAGAATGACCTGGTGAGTAATGTGGAGTTGAAATTTTCCGACAACGATGAGCTGGCGACGCTGACGGCGATCGGGTTCGACGCCGAAGCCATGTTGCTGTGTACCTCGGTCGGGGGATTGCTGGACCGGCAGGGCAGCATCATCCGGGAGGTGGACCGCGTGGATAGCGGGGTGCTGGGACTCGTGCAAAGGGGAAAAAGCAGTTTGGGGTTGGGCGGAATGCTCTCGAAACTCACGTTTGCACGCCTGGCGACTTCGTTGGGCATCCGGGTCGTGATCTGCGGTCTGCAGGGAAAAACGCCATTTTCCGATGCGCTTGCGGGGAAGGCGGGGACGGAGTTTGTGTGCCGGGCGTCCAACCTCCGGGCCAGGCAAAAATGGCTGGCCAGCGGATCGATCACCCTGGGCAGCCTTTTCATCGACAAAGGCGCGGTGAAGGCGTTGACCCAGCGCAAGAGTCTCCTGAGCGTCGGTGTCCGCCGGGTGCAGGGACGTTTCGTCGCGGGGGAGGTGGTGCAGCTAAAGGATGAAGAGGAGACGATCGTGGGCGTGGCGAAGGCGCGACTCGGAGCGGCCGAACTCACCGATCAACTGAAGAGCAGGAACGTGATGGCGGCGCACGCGGATGATATTGTATTGTTCTGAGCGGGGTAAAAGCGGGTATGACCATTACACGATCGATAGAAAAGACCCACAGGGCGGGAGCCGGACTTCGCGGCGCGAGCGGAAGCCAGATCCGGGACGCCCTGAACGGGCTGGCCGCGCTGCTGGAATCCAGTGAGGATCTTTTGCTGCGCGCCAACGCGAAGGATCTCGCGCGGCAGGATGCGGCCGACCCGCGCAGGGACCGGTTGTTGCTGACCGGACAGCGGATCCGGGCGATCGCCGCAAGTATCCGGAAAGTGAGCCGCCTGCCGGATCCTTCAGGTAAGCTCCTGGCGCGGCGGGTACTGGCCAACGGCCTGAAGGTGGAAAAGCGGACGGTGCCGCTGGGCGTCGTCGGTGCGATCTATGAATCGAGACCCAATGTGACCTTCGATATCGCCGCGCTCTGCCTGCGAAGCAGGAACGCCTGTCTGCTCAAGGGCAGCCAGGACGCGGCAAATACCAACAAGGCGGCGATCGCGTTGATCGGAAAAGCGCTGAAGGCCGCGGGACTCCCGCCCGACTGTGTGACGCTGTTGCCGCCGGAACGGGAAACCGTCGGCGAGCTCCTGACCGCCACGCGCATGGTCGACGTGATCATTCCGCGCGGCAGCGACGCGTTGATCCGGTATGTTCGGGCCAACAGCCTGGTGCCGGTAATCGAGACGGGCGCCGGGGTTTGTCATGTCTATGTCGAAAAGGAGGCGGACCTCGGGATGGCCGCGCGCATCGTGCTGAATGCAAAACTGAGCCGGCCGTCGGTTTGTAATGCGATGGATACGCTGATCGTCGACCGGGCTGTTGCGCCGCGCCTGCTGCGGCGGTTGCAGGGCCCCCTGGGGGAGAACGGAGTAGAGATCTTCGCGGACAGGGAGGCGTTCGGGTTGCTCCGTGGCTATCCCTTCCTGAAACGGGCAGGCGCAAACGATTTTGCCCGCGAATTCCTCAGTCTCAGGTGCGCGGTGAAGGTCGTCCCGGGCATCGATGAGGCGCTGCACCATATCGAACAATATTCCACCCGTCATTCCGAGGCCATCGTTTCGGCCAGCAAGCGGCAGTGCGAGCGGTTCCTCGCCGAAGTCGACGCCGCTGCTGTGTATGCCAATGCGAGCACGCGGTTCACCGACGGAGAGCAACTCGGCCTGGGCGCCGAGATCGGCATCTCCACGCAAAAACTGCATGCCAGGGGCCCATTCGCGCTCGAAAAACTCGTGACCGAAAAATGGATCCTGCGGGGAAACGGACAGGTCCGGGGATAATTGTCAGGAAAACGCTTAAATTAGGGCTCCAAAACACTCTTTTATGAAGAAGCCCCATTTCCTCCTGTTCCTCCTTGCCGCGTCCACCGGGTTGTTTGCCCAAACGCAGGTCAGCCTGACGATCCGGGATACTGCCGGCCCCGTCATCAGCCGCAATATTTACGGACATTTTTCGGAGGACCTGGGGCGGTGTATCTACGACGGCTTCTGGACGGGCGACCATATCCGGATGGACGTCGTCGACGCGCTGCGCAAGATCCGGGTGCCGGTGCTCCGCTGGCCGGGCGGCTGCTATGCGGATCAATACCACTGGGCGGATGCGATCGGGCCGAGGAAAGCGCGGAAGCGGACGGTGAATACGACCTGGGGAATGGTCTCGGAGGACAACAGTTTCGGGACGGACGAGTTCCTTCAGCTTTGTGGTTTGCTGGGATGCCAGCCGTATATCGCGGGGAATGTGGGAACGGGCACGCCGCAGGAAATGGAGAACTGGCTGGAATACCTTAACTATAACGGGAAGAGCACGCTGTCGGACCTGCGCCGGCAGAACGGCCACGAGCAGCCTTACCACGTTTCGTTCTGGGGCGTCGGCAACGAAAGCTGGGGCTGCGGCGGGAATATGACGCCGGAATTCTATTCCGACCAGTACCGGCGCTATTCTGAATTCTGCAAGAACTATCCCGGGGCGCCGCTGAAGCTTGTCGCCAGCGGTCCTAACGGTGACGACTACCACTGGACCGAGGTGCTGATGAAAAATATCCCGCTGTATCATACCTGGGGGATCTCGATGCACTACTACACCATCGCCGGGGACTGGGAACACAAGGGGTCTGCCACGCAATTCGGCGAGGACACGTATTTCAAAGCCATGGCTTCCTGCCTGAAGATGGATGAGATCATCAGCAAACACGCGGCGATCATGGACAAATACGATCGCGCCAAACGGGTGGCGCTGGCGGTCGACGAATGGGGGATTTGGACCGACGTGGAGCCGGGGACCAACCCGGCCTTTCTGTTTCAGCAAAACAGCCTGCGCGATGCGCTGATCGCGGGCACCACGCTGAATATCTTCAACAATCACGCCGACCGGGTGCGGTTAGCGGCGCTTGCGCAGACCGTCAACGTGCTGCAGGCGCTCGTGCTGACCGATAAGGACAAGATGTTATTGACGCCGACCTATTATGTCTTCGATCTGTACAAGGTCCACCAAAACGCGAAATCGCTGGTCGTGCAGCTCGCAAGTCCGGATTACGCATACGCGGGGAGCCGGATACCCGCGGTGAATGTATCGGCGTCGCGCGATTCCGGCGGCGCGATCCACGTGTCGCTGGTGAACCTCGATCCATCGCGCGCGATGACCGTGAATGCGTCGCTGGACGGCATTTCTTTCAACAGCGTGACGGGGCAAATACTGACCTCGGACAAATTTACCGACATCAACAATTTCGATCAGCCGGCGAAGGTGAAGCCGGCTGCGTTCGACGGCGCGCGGAAAGAGGGGAATGGATTCGCGGTTGATCTGCCCGCGAAGTCGATCGTCGTGCTGGAGCTGAAATGAAACGGCCACAGGTAAAATTCCTGCCCGCGGATTTGCATATCCGTGCAAATTTTTTTATCATTACGCATGAAATCGAACGGAGGTGTTGGCAGAAAGGAGAAACCTCATGTGTATTTTAAGAATCTCGACGGGATCAGGTTCATTGCGGCCACGATGGTCGTGTTACAGCACTGCTTCAGTTTTAAATACTTTTATTTCCAGGATCGCGCGGCCCATAGTTTTCTCGACGACTGGTTCAGTTCGACCGGACGGCTGGGTGTAAATCTGTTCTTCGTCCTGAGCGGATTTCTGATCAGTTACCTGCTGCTGACCGAAAAGGATACCACGGGCACGATCAGTTACAGGAACTTCTACATCCGGCGGATATTGCGGATCTGGCCCCTGTATATCGGCTATGGGCTTTTCCTGACTTTCTTTTCCCCGTATGTGGCGTCGGTCCTCGGGATGAACGGGACGGTCACCGCGGGCGAGGTGTTGGTGGACCTGGCGTTCCTTTTCCTTTTTTCGGTCAACTACCAGTTGGCGTTCATGCCTTACAACAGGGATATCTTCGAAGTGAGCTGGTCGGTGTGCATGGAAGAGCAGTTCTACCTGCTGTGGCCGCTGCTTATGAACAAGTGCAGGAAGTACCTGAAGACGCTTGTCGCGGTGATGTTCGGGATCAGTATCACCGTCCGGATCGTCGTGACCGTTGTGCTGCCGCATTTTATCCCGCTGACGCCGAAGCGGGCGTACGATATCAACTTCCTCATGCTCTTCGACAAGCTGGATCTTTTTACCGGGGGGTTGATCATCGCGTTGTTCTATTACCACCGCGACAAGTATCAGGGGTTGATCCGGAAGCTTTTTCATCCGGCTGTGCAGGTGGTGATGATCGCGCTTGCCGCCTGCTACGTGCTCTCGGTCTTCCGGCTGAAGAATATGGGCGAGATATTCTTCGACCACTATGTCTGCGATATTCTGTTCGGCTACCTGCTGCTGGCGGCGGTGCTGGGTAATTTCATCTTCAATTTCGAGGGGCGGCTGATCCGGACGCTCGGCCGCGTCTCGTACGGGATATATATCTATCACATTGCTGTCTGTCAGGTGATTATGTTCCTTTTCCGGAAATACGTGCTCCATCCCGAATCGCATCTCATCTACGACCTTATCTATCCGTTGATCTGTCTCACGCTCACCTGTGTCGTCGCCTGGCTGTCCTATACCTACTACGAAAGCTGGTTCCTCCGCAAGAAAAAGAAATTCGAAGCGGTGGTATCGGCTGAGCCGCCCGGCGCGGATCCGGTCCCTGCGGTGGTGGCGGTTGAGAAATAGTATGTTTGCGCGTTCGTCAAATTCCCTACCTTTGAACGGTACTTTAGGGGTGCTCGTTGACGACGGGCTGAGATAACACCCTCATAACCTGATCCGGTTAATACCGGCGAAGGGAAAAGGTAAGCTTCTCTTTTTGCCTGTTCTTCGACGCCTCCTATCGTGAGCCTGTTCAATAAACGACGAGACGTGATAGAGGTATCCATCAATCAAAAAAAGTATGCACTTCCCGACACCGGTACGCTGGTGGATGTGTTGCCGTTGCTGCAGATCCGGCAAGCAGACGGGATAGCCATCGCACTGAACGAAGAAGTGATCCCCAGGGCCGAGTGGGCGGCGCATGCGCTGCGGCAAGCGGACCGGATCTTCGTGATCCGCGCGACACAAGGGGGGTAGGGTTCGCCTTTTTAAACTGTATTTTTAAATTGTATGTATATGAAGAAAGACGTTATACCCGGCCAGCATGTCATCAGCCGGGAGCCTTTTCCCGCTTCGCGCAAGGTCTATGTGCCGGGAAGCATTCACCCGATCCGGGTAGCGATGCGGGAGATCCCGGTGGGGGATACGGTGGACAGTTTCACGCAGTCCGTCACGCCTAATCCGGCGGTGACGGTATATGATACAAGCGGACCGTATACGGATCCCGGGGTGGAGATAGACGTGAGGGAAGGGTTGCCGCGACTGCGCGAGGACTGGATCATGGACCGGGGCGATGTGGATCAGTTGGGCCAGGTAAGCTCGGTGTATGGACGCCGGCGCCAGCAGGACAGCGCGCTGGACGAACTTCGCTTTTCCCATATCCGGCCGCCAAAAAAGGCCAAACCCGGCACGGCGGTGACGCAGCTGGCGTACGCCCGCCGTGGCATCATTACCCCGGAGATGGAATATATCGCGATCCGGGAGAATCAACGCATCGATGAATACGCCCGTTGGGCGGGCGGCAACGGCACGCCAGGCGCGTTTACCGGAAAGCCGGGCAGTCTCCACCATCAGCACCCGGGCCATAGTTTCGGTGCGTTGACGCCGAAACACCAGGTTACGCCGGAATTTGTGCGGGCCGAGGTCGCCGCGGGTCGCGCGGTCATTCCCGCCAATATCAACCACCCCGAGTCCGAACCCATGATCATCGGACGAAATTTCCTCGTCAAGATCAACGCCAACATCGGCAACTCGGCGGTCAGTTCGACCATCGAGGAAGAGGTGGAAAAGGCGGTCTGGGCGTGCCGCTGGGGCGCGGACACGATCATGGATCTTTCCACGGGGAAGAATATTCATGAAACCAGGGAGTGGATCCTTCGCAATTCGCCGGTGCCCGTCGGCACGGTGCCGATCTACCAGGCGCTGGAAAAGGTCGGCGGCAAGGCGGAGGAGCTCACCTGGGAGATCTATCGCGATACGCTTATCGAACAGGCCGAGCAGGGCGTCGACTATTTTACGATCCACGCCGGTGTGCTTCTGCGGTATATCCCCCTGACAGCGGGGAGGATGACCGGGATCGTTTCGAGGGGCGGCTCGATCATGGCTAAATGGTGTCTGGCGCATCACCGGGAAAGTTTCCTCTACACGCATTTCAAGGAGATTTGCGAGATCATGCGGGCTTACGACGTGTCCTTCTCGCTGGGCGACGGG
>DATNBP010000067.1:0-6281 GCA_035572015.1 Puia sp.
AGCAGATCGAGTTCTTCGTCCACACCGACCCCTGCCTCGACATCTCCTGCCCGATCTGCATGAAAGAAGATTGCCAGGTGCGTAAGCATCCCTACAGCGAACGCGTGGAGTGGACGCTCGAGACGGTCATCCCGAATAAGAAGCATGAGAGCAGGAAGGGGAGGGTGTGAGGGGGAAACCCTTAATCCCCTGTAGTATTACTGCAGTCACCAATAAGTCGCAGCACCTCAAGCCGCCGGTTTCCTCTTTTTTCCCGTCGACCCTTTGCGACTGCCCGTATCTTCAAAAAGTCGTATCCCAAGGGCAACTTCCAGCTTGGAAATAGTCTCGAGCGTCAAATTTTCCTGTCCCTTGACAATTTTGCTGACTTGTTGCGGAGAAATATTCATCCGTTCGGCCAATTCTTTTTGCGAAAGGCACTGGGATTCCAGGGCATCTAATACCCGCACCGCAATGATGGCTGATTTTTTAAGCCATTCGCTATTATCCAACCGGTACTTCGCCTTGGCTTTCCAATCTGAAGAGCGGTCGTCGCCCAAAGCGGACATATTCTCCTTTAAACTAGTGGTTTTCATAATAATTTAGGTCTTCTGGATAATGTATCCCATTGTCAATTAAAAAACGCCTCGTAATATCTAGCTTATTCAACTCACGCTGCAGATGGGGTCTATTCATATTGCGGGACAGTTTAATTGCGCCGCCTGTCATGACAAAACAGTTTTCCGCAATCCGAATAGCGTAAAGTCTAATCCAACCGTGGCCAAGCCGGGCTTTACTCTTTTGGTGCGAAACTATTGCAAATTCAAAATTGTTCAATGGCCTGAATAGGTATTGTAAATTCGCACCTGAACGCCTAAAGCCATATTCCGAATACCTGATCAAAGCATCCTGAATCTCATTTGCTTCCGACAATGTGCGCTTGATTGCGCATTCGAAGCTAACTACTCCGAAGAACCTGCTTTGGAGGTCCGCAACATTTCTTTTAAAAAAGTCCCGCAATGACTCAATATCCTCCATTAAATCGAAGAATCGCTCATACTCCGTTTTTGTCTCACCGTCTAACTGGATTGACCAAATTCCGTCCTCAGAATCTCCTGGTACAAAGATAGTATCAATTTTCATAAAATCAACTTATAGGTTTATTTTTATTTTTCTTGTTCGATTTAACGCATTAGCTGGTTGCTGATACCACCAACCAGTTAGTTGCTTCCAATATGTAAATAGAAAATTAACGGGCGGCCGTGGGAAGTTTGCCCGCACGCCCTATCACATGGCGATTTTTCGAAGAACTCGAAATGAATAACACTCAATACAAAAATAGTTCGCTTTGCCTTAAGCCGACTGGGAATCTTGTTAACATAAAAAGGGCACCCAGGCCACTGCAATTAGCCAGGCGTACCCTTACTGTAAGGCGGAACAACAAGTGACAATTTAAATCTCCTGATACTCATTATCAGGTGTGAAGAACAGGCTGGAAACCGACACAAATTAACTTACCTCAATATCATAGAAAGAACATCCCTAAGTTACTACATTTTTTTGCTTACCGTCCTAATAAATTCCGAGACGCCACACTATTTCCGGGACTCAACCACCACCCGCCGCTCACCGAACCCGCTGGGTCCAAATTCCTTATCTTTGCCACCCGCCGCCCGGGCGGGAAATCCGGCTTGCCGAAATTCCCAAAGATCTGGTGCTGCACCGAACTCAAAACAATTCATCATGTCCACCACCTGGCAGTCCTACCAATCCCTGCATAAAGACCGTTTCCTTGCCGAGCTTCTCGACCTGCTTCGTATCCCAAGCGTCAGCGCCCGCAGCGAGCACAAACCCGATATGTTGAAATGCGCCGAGGCGGTGCGCCAAAGTCTCATAAAATCCGGCGTCGACAAAGCCGAAGTCTACCCAACCGACGGTCACCCCGTCGTCTACGGCGAAAAGATCATCGACCCGAAGAAACCGACGGTTTTAGTATACGGGCATTACGACGTCCAGCCCCCCGACCCCCTGGAACTCTGGAAGAGCGGCCCCTTCGAGCCGGTCATCAGGGACGGGAAGATCTACGCCCGCGGCTCCGCCGACGACAAGGGCCAGTTCTACATGCACGTGAAGGCCTTCGAAACAATGATACAGACCAACACCCTCCCGACCAACGTCAAGTTCATCATCGAAGGCGAGGAGGAGATCGGAAGCCCCAACCTCGCGACCTTCGTCAAGACCCATAAGGACCTCCTAAAGGCCGACGTCATCCTGATCAGCGACACGGCGATGCTCAGCCTCGACACCCCCAGCATCGATATCGGCGTCCGGGGCCTCAGCTATATCGAGGTGGAGGTCACCGGACCCAATCGCGACCTGCACAGCGGCGTCTACGGCGGCGCGGTGGCGAACCCCATCACCATCCTCGCGAAGATGATCGCTTCCTGTCATGACGCAAATAATCACGTCACGATCCCTGGCTTCTACGATGATGTAGTCGAGTCGACCGCAAAGGAACGTCAACTCATGTCCGAAGCGCCGTACGACGAAGCCGAATACAAAAAGGACCTCGGCGTAAAGGCGCTGTGGGGGGAAAAAGGTTACACCACCAATGAGCGGACCGGCATCCGCCCGACGATCGAACTCAACGGCATCTGGGGCGGCTACACCGGCGAGGGGGCAAAGACCGTCCTCCCCTCCAAAGCCCATGCGAAGATTTCCGCGCGCCTCGTGCCCAACCAATCGGCCAGTGTCATCACCGAAAAGCTCCTAAACTATTTCAAAAGCATCGCCCCCGAAGGCGTCACCGTCAAGGCCGAGGAGCACCACGGCGGCGAACCCTACATGACACCGATCGACAGCAAGGCCTACCAGTCAGCCGCCAGGGCCATCGAAGCCACCTTCGGCAAGCCGCCGATCCCTGTCCGCGGTGGGGGAAGCATCCCGATCTGCGCGTTGTTTGAAAAGGAGCTGGGCATAAAGATCGTCTTCATGGGATTCGGGCTCGACAGCGACAATCTCCATTCTCCCAACGAAAAGTTCAACCTCGAGAATTTTTACAAGGGAATCGAGACAATCCCCTATTTCCATAAATTCTTTGCGGAAAAATAATGCTAATCCTTCGAACCCGTCACGATGAAACCGGTGAAGGACATGAAGAGATCGCCCTTGCTGCCGTCTTCGTCGAACGCCTTCCACCAGTCCGCGATCTCTTCGCGCGAAAAGACGCCGGTTGAGACACCCGTCTGGATGATCCCCTCATACAACCGTTTGGTGATGCTTTGCACGATCTCCGTGTTACCCGAATAGCTGTAAGGCCTGGCGCGAACGCCGCGGAAGCCTGCGAGTCGCATCTGGCCGAACAATTCGCTGCCGACGCGGCCGTTGGGGAAACTATCCGAACCATATCGCACGATTTTCCGGGTAAGCGCCTTGTCCCGGTGAGAGATGATCATGGCATCCCAGTCGAAGTCGAAGATGACGATCTTGCCGCGGGAGCGGAGCAAACGCCGGAATTCCTTGAGAACGGCGGGCAGGTCCTTTATATACATCAAGACCCTTTCCGTCCGGATGCGGTCGAAGGACTGGTCGGGAAAGGGCTGCGCCAGCGCATCGGCGACAACGAACTCCAGCGGCAGGTCTGAGTCGGCGGCCCTGCTTTTGGCGATATCGATCATCACGGTGCTGAGATCGGTGCCCACCACGCGGCCCCCCGCGCCAACCAATTTCGCCATTTCGTGCGCCTGCAGTCCTATGCCGCAGCCGACATCCAGTACATGGTGCCCTTCTTTGATATCGAGGCGATCCAGTTGGATTCCAAAACCTTCCAGTACCGTGGGCTGGACACCCGCGTCCTCGAGGAATTTTGCGAGAAATTGATGTTGCGCGTTGTCAACGTTCTGAAAGCCGGTCGTTACATTTTGTTTTTCCATGGGTCATTCTTTAGAGAATTGAATTGAAGGGGTTCCCTCTTTGTCCGTCAATTTTAGCAATAATATTTGATTCCACCACCCGCCCCGCGCATGCAACCCATACCCCCAGCTGCTCAACATTTTAGCCCCTCGCGGATTTAGGTACAGAAATTGCATAAATTGCCGGAAAACACTATTATCATAACCGCGTTTCATGCCGTTTAACAGTAGCAAGCTGACCGATTCGAAGGTCCTCATCATTTCCCTTTTATCCTTGTTGCTTCCTGTTGCCTGGATCGAATTCCGGGTCCTGCAATATACACATGGTACGATCGCCTACCCCCTCGACGACACCTTCATCCACATGGTGGTGGCCAAGAACCTCGCGTTTCAACATTACTGGGGCGTTTCGGGCCATGCATTCGCGTCGACGTCTTCATCGCCTTTCTATACCCTGCTGCTCGCCGCTGTCTTCCTGGTCTTTGGCGCTCACACGGTATACCCTCTGATCCTCAACATTCTCGCCGGATCAGCCGTCCTCCTCCTCATGCACCGCTGGCTCAAACGCCAGGGCCTCTCCACCGCGGCCCAACTCATCATCCTGCTACTCGTCAATTTCCTCACGCCGCTGCCCTTACTGGTCATCAGCGGGATGGAGCACAGTTTTCAATTGCTCTTCACTTTCTTGTTTCTATACGGGGCAGCCGGCGAGATAGCCGCCCACGCCCGAACTATCCCCTCCGCGTCGCCCGCGGCACACCCGCTCCTTCCACCGTGGACCCTGTATCTCTGGGGCCTGCTCATGGTGACGACGCGTTACGAGTGCCTCCCCATATTGGGGCTGGTTTGCCTGATCCTGCTGGCCCGCAGGCGCTGGGGGGCGGCCGTCAGCCTGGGGGTCGTCAGCGTCCTGCCCATCACCCTGTTTGGCCTCTACTCGATGCACAAGGGAAGTTTCTTCATGCCGAATTCTGTGGTGTTGAAGGCGGCGCTTCCGCATACCCGTCATGGCATCGTGCAGTTCCTGACCGAGGAGATCTGGTCGCGGATGTTCTTTTCCCCGAACGAATACAATTTTCTGGCGGCGCAGCGGCTGCTGCTGCTGCTGCCGTTGTTCTATATCGTTTTCATCCCCCAGCTCAGGGCGAACCGCGCCTATCGGATCGTTATGCTGGTGCTGATGGGCGCGGTGCTTGCGCATGTGGCGTTTGCCTACCCGGCCAATTTCCCCCGGTATGAATCCTATCTCGTCGCCTTGTCCGTGCTGATGACGGGCGTGCTGGTCGCAAAATACCGGCGCGAGGTCCCGCTGGCCCACCTCAGGGGCGCGAAGTGGATCGCGGCCGCGGTGCTGGTCGTCCTGTTCATGCCGCTCCTTATCCGGGCGGAGAAGACCTTCCAGAAGTCGGAGGCCTATTGCCGCAACATTTACGAACAGCAATACCAGATGTCGCAGTTCGTCCATAACTACTACGACAGCACGCCGGTCGCCTTTAACGATATCGGCGCGATCTCCTACTATTCCTGCGGGGACAAGCTCGACCTCTGGGGGCTGGCGAGCATCGAGGTCGCGAATGCCAAACGCGCGAACCGCTTCACGCCGGCCTATGCCGACTCGCTGATCCGCGAGCACCAGACGCGGCTGGCGATCGTCTATGATAAATGGTTTGATCCCCGACTGGTGCATGAATGGACCAAGGTGGCCTGCTGGCATAACCAGCACAACGTCGTGCTGGGTGAAGACAGCGTTTCTTTCTTCGCCATCCACGCGGACGACGCTCCGGCGCTCCGGAAAAACCTCGAGGCGTACCAGCCCAGCTTGCCGAAAGATGTGAGTGTGACTTATTATTGAGGGGGGCGGAAATGCCTCTACCCAAACCTCCCCAACCGAAACGGCCTCAGATCGAAACCCCCACCCACCCCCGTTCCAACCCCTGCCGATCCCGCGCCACTCCCTGCCGCCGCCAAACCCCCATTTGCCCAATCGCCCGCGATCTTTCCCACCACACTGCTGAATTTGAATCCATGCCCCGAGCAGGGGCTTAACACGAGCACCTGCGGCCAGCCCGGATACTCATCGATAATAAAATCCTCGTCCGGCGTATTCGTGTACATACATACCGAGGCGCCGCCATACACAGGCTCGATCGACAAATAAGATCTCGCAATCTCCCGTATCGCCACGACCTCTTGCTCATCCACCTCCTGACGCAAGTCTTCCGGCGCAATCTCGCGACCCTGGTGGTGAAACCCGATCTTGATGCCGCGCCCCAGGTCCGGAAAGCCATAGAACATTTTTCCCCCGCCATACTCCCAGATATACACCGGCATCCTGTCCGGGTGCAAGACGCCCCATCCACCGGCGGCCCTTCCCGCGGCCTCCCTGCCCCC
>DATNBP010000068.1:0-6457 GCA_035572015.1 Puia sp.
AGGGTAATGGTTTTTATCTAGGCCAGGCTTGGCGTTTGCAATGCCTTGCATAAAGAAATGCCCGAAGGTCCCTCCATTATCATCCTCAAAGAACAGGTCGCGAAATTCACCGGCAGGAAAGTGCTCGGGGTTACCGGCAATTCGAAGATCGACAAGGAACGGCTCGCCGGCCGCAAGGTGCTGGCCTTCCGGAGTTGGGGCAAACATTTTCTCGTCTGCTTTCCCAAGCTGACGCTGCGCGTCCATTTCCTGCTTTTCGGATCATACAGTATCGACGAACAGACGAAGCCGAACCCGCGGCTTCACCTGAGGTTTACCAACGGGGATCTGTTCCTGTATACGTGTTCGGTCCGGATACTGGAAGGATCGCCCGACGACGTATACGACTGGAGCGCCGACGTCATGAGTGACGCGTGGGATCCGGCCGCCGCCCGCAAAAAGCTCAGGGCGAACCCCGACATGCTGGTCTGCGATGCCCTGCTGAACCAGGATATTTTCGCCGGGGTCGGCAATATCATCAAGAATGAGGTGTTGTTCCGGATCAGGGTGCAGCCCGAAAGCCGGGTGGGCGCGTTGCCACCGCGCAAACTTGGCCAACTGATCCGGGAAGCGCGGAATTATAGTTTCGATTTCCTGACATGGAAAAAGGCGTTTCAGTTGAGAGCTCACTGGCTCGCACATACGAAGCGCATGTGTCCGCGTTGTCATATCCCGCTGATTAAGACGTCCCGGCTGGGAAAGACCGCCCGGAGGGCTTTTTACTGCGCAAACTGCCAGAAATTGTACACCTGAGGGTTGATCGTGTACCTGAAGGGTTGATCGTGTATCTGAGGGGCAACCTGTATGCGTGACGAACTACATGTTCCAGGCGCCGAAATACGCCGCTCCCTGCAGCGCCATTTTGTCGTTGAGCACCACGTGGACGGGGATCCGTTCGGAGAGGTCGTGCATCCTGCCGTTGTTGTCGAAATTCTTCGTCCAATTGTCCGTCTCGAGCAGCGGAAGGATCTTGGGCGGGATGCCGCCGGCGATGTACAATCCGCCCGTGGCCATGAGCTTCAGCACAAGGCTGGCCGCTTCGGTTGCCATGTACCGCACAAAGAGCTCCATCGTTTCCGTGCAGACCCGGTCTTCGCCGCGCAGCGCCGATTGGCTGATGACGGCAGCGGGATCCCCGGCTTTCATCCGTGTATCCAATTCATCCGGGATCTTCGCCTTGCGCGTTTCCGTAAGGAACGAAAAGATATTCTTGATGCCCATGCCGGACACCACCCGTTCCCAGCTCACATGACCGAATTGCTTTTGCAAATAATAGAAGATCTCCACGTCGATTTCGGTGCGTGGAGCAAAGTCGCTGTGGCCGCCTTCCGTCGCGAACGGATGGTAAGCGCTGCCGTCGAAAAAAAGGCCCGCTTCGCCCAGGCCGGTGCCCGGCGCGAGGATAGCGATATTCCCTTTGGCCGCCGGGTCGCCGGCCGCCAGCGTTGCCCGTTCGCTGTCAGCGAGGCCGGCCAGTCCGTACGCCGTGGCCTCGAGGTCGTTGATAAAGCGGACCGGAATTTTCAGGTGTTCGCTCATGGCCGTGCTGTCGAGGACCCATGGCAGGTTGGTCAATTTGCTTTTCCCGTCGATGACCGGGCCCGCGACGGCCGCGGAAATGCGATCGGGCAGGCGGGTGCGGCAGAAATCCCGGACGATATCCGCCAGCGAGGCGTAGTCGGCGGAGACATAACGTTTCTCTCGGACCGGGACGGGCATTTCACCGCCGGTTTCATACCAGGCGACATTGGTCTTTGTGCCCCCGATATCCGCGGCGAGAATGGAGACGCGCGCGCCTTTGCCGGCGGGGGAATTTTTAAAAGCGATTGGGATCATGAGACGCCAAATTTACATATTGCGGCGATACTGGCCGCCCACCTTGTACAGCGCGTTGGTGATCTGACCGAGGCTGCAGTATTTCACCGTTGTCATCAATTCCTCAAAAAGGTTGCCGTTGCTCACCGCAACCTCCTGTAGCCGCCGGAGCGTTTCCGCGCTCGTGTCCGCATGCCGGCGATGAAAAGACCCGAGGTTATGGATCTGCTGGTCCTTTTCTTCTTTCGTGCTGCGGATGACTTCGCCGGGCAGGATGGTGGGCGAACCCTCCTTACCCAGAAATGTGTTCACTCCCACGATCGGCAGGTCGCCGCTGTGTTTGAGGCTCTCGTAGTGCAGGCTTTCCTCCTGGATCTTATTCCGCTGGTACATCCTTTCCATGGCGCCCAGCACGCCGCCGCGGTCCGTCAGCCGGTCGAATTCCGCCAGGACCGCCTCTTCGACCAGGTCGGTCAGTTCTTCGACCGCGAAGCTGCCCTGGGTAAAATTCTCGGTTTTGGCGCTGCCCAGTTCCCGGTTGATGATCAGCTGGATCGCCATCGCCCGGCGGACGCTCGCCTCGGTCGGCGTCGTGATGGCTTCGTCAAAGGCATTCGTGTGCAGGGAGTTGCAGTTGTCGTATATGGCGTACAGCGCCTGGAGGGTGGTCCGGATATCGTTGAAGTCGATCTCCTGGGCGTGCAGGCTCCGGCCGCTGGTCTGGATGTGGTATTTCAGCTTTTGGGAGCGGCTGTTGCCTTTGTATAATTGTTTGAGTGCCTTCGCCCAGATCCTTCTGGCCACGCGGCCGATCACGCTGTATTCGGGGTCCATGCCGTTGCTGAAGAAGAAGGACAGGTTCGGCGCGAAGTCATCCAGCGCCATTCCGCGGCTAAGATAGTATTCCACGTAGGTGAAGCCGTTGGCCAGGGTGAACGCCAATTGCGTGATGGGGTTCGCGCCCGCTTCCGCGATGTGGTAGCCGCTGATCGACACGCTGTAGAAGTTCCGGACCTTTTTATCGATAAAATAGGCCTGGACGTCCCCCATGAGGCGCAGGGCGAACTCGGTGCTGAAGATGCAGGTGTTCTGGGCCTGGTCTTCCTTCAGGATGTCGGCCTGTACCGTGCCGCGCACCTGTGACAACGTCTCCGCCCTGATCTTATCGTATATCTCCGCCGGAAGCACCTGGTCGCCACTCCTGCCGAGGAGCCCGAGTCCCAGTCCGTCGTTGCCCGGCGGGAGGTCGCCCGAGTACACCGGCTGGTCGGGGTCGGCAGCGGAAGCCGGGGTCTGCGCCGCTTCGGGATGAGCCGCGAGATACTTTTCGCATTGCTGGTCGATCGCCGCATTCATAAAAAAGGCGAGGATGATGGGGGCGGGACCGTTAATTGTCATGCTGACCGAGGTCCTGGGATCGCAGAGATCGAAGCCGCTGTAGAGGCGCTTGGCATCCTCGACGGTAGCGATGCTGACGCCTGAGTTGCCAATCTTCCCATAAATGTCGGGCCGGGATCCGGGGTTTTCGCCGTAGAGCGTGACCGAGTCGAAAGCCGTGCTGAGCCGGATGGCGGGCTGGCCGGCGCTGACGTAGTGAAAGCGCCGGTTTGTGCGTTCGGGCCCCCCTTCGCCCGCGAACATCCTGGTCGGATCCTCCTCGGTGCGTTTGAGCGGAAAAGTGCCGGCGGTGAACGGGAACTTGCCGGGAAAGTTCTCCTGCACCCGCCAGCGCAAAATATCTCCCCAGTCGGAGAAGCGCGGAACCGCGATCCGGGGGATCTTCAGGTGTGAAAGCGACTCGGTGAAGAGCGGCTGCTGGATCTTGCGGCCGCGGACCTCGTATTCGAAAAATTCATGCCGGTACCGGTCCCGCGTCTCCCGCCATTCGGCAATCAGTTTCCTGCAAACGGGAAAAAGTTGTTGTTCGAGGCGTTCCCGCAATTCGTCCAGCGGCCGTCGGGCCGGTGAATCCGCCGGAAGCTCCTGCAGCGCGCCGTTCAGTCGATAGAGCCGCGAGGCGATCGCCGCCTGCTCCTCGGTGCGCTGGTTGTAGTCGCGGATGACCGCGGTGATCTCCGACAGATATCGAACCCTTGCCGGAGGGATGATCTGCGATTGGGTAGTCGTGTCCTTGCCGTGTACCCGGTGATGAGGCGTGCCAAAATTCGCGCCGGTCTTTTTTTCCAGCAGTTCCAGCAGGAGGTCGAACAGCTCGTTGATGCCCGCGTCGTTGAACTGCGCGGCGATCGTCCCGACGATGGGCAGCGATTCGTCTTTGGCGGTCCACAGGCCGTGGTTGCGTTTATATTGTCGTCGCACATCGTGGAGCGCGTCGAGCGCCCCGGCCTTATCAAACTTGTTCAGCACGACCAGGTCCGCATAGTCGAGCATGTTGATCTTTTCGAGTTGGGAAGCGGCGCCGTATTCCGGCGTCATGACATACACGCTAAGGTCCGCGTGCGCCAGGATCGACACGTCGCTTTGGCCGACCCCGGCCGATTCGAGGAGGATGAGGTCGTAATCCGCCTCGCGGCAAATATCGACCGCTTCCTGGACGTGGGCGCTGAGCGCTTTGTCGCTGTCCCGGGTGGCCAGGCTGCGCATATAAACGCGCGGGCCGGAGATTGCGTTCATCCGGATCCGGTCGCCGAGCAGGGCCCCGCCGGTCTTTTTCTTCGACGGATCTACCGAGATCACCGCCAGCGTCCGGTCGGGGAATTGTTGGAGGAAACGACGCACCAGCTCATCGGTAACGCTGGATTTGCCGGCGCCGCCGGTGCCGGTGATGCCCACGACGGGAATGCGCGATGGGGATAGGGGATTGGGCGGTGCGGCTGCCCCGGGAGAGGCCGCCGGGGAGGCCGCCGCCGGTTTGGGCGGTGCGGCTGCCCCGTTATTTTCCGCGTTCGTGATCGCGCGTGCGATCCGGCGGATATCTTTCCATTCGCCGAGACGCATTTCGGTGTTGAAGTTGGCCGGGTCGCCGTTGAGCGGGAAATCGCATTGGCGGACGACGTCTTCGATCATCCCTTCGAGACCCATGCGACGTCCGTCGTCGGGTGAATAGATCCGGGTGATGCCGTACTGATGGAGCTCCTCGATCTCGCGGGGCAGGATGGTTCCGCCGCCGCCGCCAAAGATCCGGATATGACCGCATCCGTTTTCGTCCAGCAGGTCCTTGATGTATTTGAAAAATTCCAGGTGCCCGCCCTGGTAGGAGGTGATCGCGATGCCCTGGACGTCCTCCTCGATCGCGCATTCCACGATCTCCGCCGCCGAGCGGTTATGGCCCAGGTGGATGATCTCCGCTCCCTTGGACTGGAGCAGCCGCCGCATAATATTGATCGCGGCGTCATGGCCATCGAAGAGTGCGGCGGCAGTTACCAGGCGGACCTTGTTGCGGGGGCTATAGCTCATGATATAAAGATTTGGCGGACAGGCAAATTTACCCAAAAAAACTAATGAGTGTTAGTTTTGCCGCCTGCTCCCGCGTTTGACGCTTTTGGCGAATTCCCATCTCTTCCCTATATTGTCTCAACTTAATACAATAACATGCGCGCCAAAACACTGCTTTCACTCGCCGCTGTGGCCACCACCGCTGTCGCGAT
The DNA here is from genome assembly GCA_035572015.1 of Puia sp. GTDB lineage: Bacteria > Bacteroidota > Bacteroidia > Chitinophagales > Chitinophagaceae > Puia. The sequence continues at coordinate 5,463 of DATNBP010000068.1, forward strand.
ATGCTCGTGTCAATCGGCACCGAAGTCCGTGGTCAGGACGATCGACGGCTATACGTTCCGCGATTTGAACAAGAATGGGAAACTGGATATCTATGAAGATGCCCGGCAGCCTGTTGCCGCGCGGGTCAACGACCTCCTCGGGCAAATGACGCTCGATGAAAAGGCGGGGATGCTGTTTATCAACGGGGCGCGGGTGAACGACGACGGGTCGATCGTGGACCGACCCGCCAAAGGAATGTTTGCGTTCGCGCCAAACGCGCTCAACCTTGTCCGCGAGAAGAAAATGAACCATTTCAACCTGTGGGCGATCCCTTCCCCGGCCGCCCTGGCTAAATGGTATAACGCCATGCAGACCTATGTGCAGGACTCGACGCGGCTGGGCATTCCCATCACGATCGCCTCGGATCCGAGGAATCATTTTTCGAACAATATTTTTGCAATGACCGCCAACACCTTCTCGCAATGGTGCGAGCCGCTGGGGCTCGGGGCGATCGGAAGCGACAGCATCACCCACGAATTCGCGGACATCTCCCGCCGGGAATACCTCGCCGTCGGCATCAGGGAGGCCCTGCATCCGCAGGTGGACCTGGCCACCGAACCCCGCTGGCCGCGCATCAGCGGCACGTTTGGGGAAGACGCGCAACTCACGGCCCGGATGGCGAAGGCGTACATCCTCGGGTACCAGGGGGACCGGCTCGATTCCAACAGCGTCGCCTGCATGACGAAACATTTTGCCGGCGGCGGTCCGCAAAAGGAAGGGCTCGACCCGCATTTCCCATTTCAGAAAGGCCAGGTGTACCCCGGCAATAATTTCAAATATCACCTGATCCCCTTCGAAGCCGCATTTGCGGCGCATACCGCCGCGATCATGCCGTACTATGGCGTGCCGATGGGGCAAAGCAGTGAGAACGTCGGGTTTTCGTTCAACAAAGACATGATCACGGGCCTCCTTCGCAACACCTATCACTACGACGGCGTCGTTTGCACGGACTGGG